>JANNDF010000216.1:0-12037 GCA_031387445.1 Planctomycetia bacterium | reverse complement strand
CGCCTTCTTGCCGAACACCGTCTCCACCCAGCCGGCTCCCTCCGGCGCGGTCAGCGTGTGAACGGCCATCTCGCCCACCTTCTCGGCGTCCATCTTCACGAGGTCTTGCACCTCCTTCGGGGCGTCCTTCGCCAGTTTCCGCACCACCTTTTCCAGAGTGGCCGGGTCGGCCACGGCGGCCGCCCCGACCAGCGTGTAGGTGCCGTTCTTGTCCGGCCCGATCAGGGCGAAGCCGAGGTCCGTCTTGCCGTCGGCCAGCATCGTTTTCACCGCCTGTGCGAGCGCGGTGAACGCCGGCTGAATCTCTTCCGCGCTGCCCGCCGCGTACAGGTCGATCCAGTCGGCGAGGAACTGCCCGGCCGTCTGGCGGACCTCCTTCGGCGTGCCGGTGCCGAGAGAAGCCGTCACCCCGCCGACGGCGTCCTTGGTCACCAGTTGGTGGAACCGGCCGGGCGTCGGGGTAGCCAGTTTCTCGATGTCCGCGGCGAGCGGGCTTTTGACCTTCGGGGTGACGACCACTTCGACGCCGGCGTCGGTCGTCTTCGGGTCGGGCGTCACCCGCAGGGTCACGGTCTCGGCGTCCTTGAACAGGGCGGCGGTGTTGCCGTCCACCCACCCGACACACGCCTTGGCGAACGCCGGGAACCCCCTGGGCATGTCCCGCGGGGCACGGGTTTCGAGTTGGTCCAGGTTGCCTTTTGCCATGGCCCACCACCCGTCCATCATGTCTTTGAGTTCGCTCGGGGCGCGGGTGGGGTACACGGTCGCGGCGACGAGCGCGGTTTCCTTCACGTCCACGAGACTGCCGATGGGCAGCAGTTTGGCCGGGGCGAGTTCCTCCGGGTCGGCGTTGATGCCGACGTAGGCGTGCCCGTCGTGGAACCGCATCCGCGTGGGCGTGTTCTCGGGCAGCAACCCCCGCCGCATGAGCAGGTACGTCCCCTTCGCCTTGGCCTCCTCCTCCACCGAGAAGCCGAGGCGTTCGAGCAGGTCGATCGCCTCCTTCTCCTTCGTGATCGGGATGGCGAACACGACGTAGGAGTCTTCCAGTTTCGGCTTCACATAACTGAACACGCCGACCGGCTTGGTCGTGTCCACCCCGGCCCAGCCTTTTTCGCCGAGGGCGTCGGTCAACCCCTTGTCGAGGCCCTCCGTGCCGAACGCCTTCGCATACCCGACGACAACGTCGAGCACTTTCTGAACGGACGCCACCTGACCGATGGCCGTGGGCGGGTCGTACTTGGCCGGCACCGGCACCGGGGCGGCCAGGAGCGGGCCGGCCGACAGGAGCAGGCCGAACATCACCGACCGAAGGAGCGTGGACATGCCAACCTCCGCGAGTGGGATCGGGCGAACGCGACTGGTTCGGGTGGTTCGTCGGCCGCGGCGAGAGATTTCCACTCGGGCGCGGGAAATCCGGATCGCTCGCGGCCGTGAACGCCCGTTCGCCCGATATAGTAGCGACGCCGGTCACGGGGGAGAAATCCGCCTGCCGGGTGTGTCGTCTGGTATGTAACGGGGCGTATCGCCGTTGGCCGTTTGCCGTTGCCCGCCACACAACGCCCCCCTTAGGATTAAACCTCCTGCTGTCCTGCCCGCCTTCACCGGAGCGACAGATGAAGATTCGGCACCCTCTCGCCCTCGCCGCCGCCGCGCTCGCCGCCGGGTTGGCCTCGGGCCAGCAGTTCCAGGTTCTCGAAAAGCGGGCGTACCCCGCCCAGCCGGCCCAGCCGAGTACCACCTCGAACGAGTACAAGCCGCCGGCCAACTCGGACCCGGACCCGAAGTCGCTGAACGTGTCGGACGACCTGCAGAAGCAGGCGAAGGATCTGGTCGGCAAGTTGGGCAGCCCGGTGTACGCCGAGCGGGAGAAGGCCACCCGCGAGTTGGCCAAGATGGGGCGGATGGCCCTGCCGGCCCTCCAAGAAGCGCTCGGCTCGGCCACCGAACCGGAGGTCGCCCTGCGGGCCGAGGGGCTGCTGCCGAAGGCGGAGGCGGAAGACATGCGGGCGCGGGTGGCCAGCTTCCTGGCCGACTCCGAGGGCAAGTACCAGCACACCCTGCCGGGGTGGGAGAAGTTCAAGGCGGTGTGCGGGAACGACCGCGCCAGCCGCAAGCTGTTCGCTGAAATGCTCAAGTCCACTCTCACACACCAGATGCTGCTGGCGGCGGAGAAATCGGCCGAAGAGGCGAACGGGGTGCTGAACCAGTACGTCACCCGCCTGTGGAGTCAGCAGAACGGGTTCCGCGGTGGGTTCGGCGGCGGGTTCGACGGCGGCGGGGGGATCGCCCAGCCGGCCAAATTGCCCGACCTGGTGGCCGCACTGTTCCTGGAGAGCCAGTTCACCGACCGCGAGGTGGTGGTGCAGGCGAGCATCCCGTTCGGGTGGGGCAACCAGGGGAGCCAGTCGGTCGCCACCTACGTCCACAACGTGTCCGAAGTGTCGAACGCCATTTACAGCGCGTCGGGCGAATACTCCGGGCCGATCCGCAAGATCGTCATCCAGTGGATGGACTCCCGCGAGACCGCCCAGCAGGCCTACCAGGCGTACAACTTCGCCCAGAGCATCTTCAGCGCGGACCGCAAGAAGACGCTCAAGTACGCCTGCCGGGTGCTCGAAGCCGAGGGCGGGCAGAACGGTTCTTACAACAAGCTGAACATCCTGCAAACCCTGGCCAGCCAGCAGGACCTGAAGGCGATCATCCCGTCGATCGCCAAGTGCTTCGACGACAGCCTGATGATCTGGAACTGGCAGAACGGCAACCCCGGCTTCGACATCCAACTGCGGGACTACGCCCTGGCGTTCGCCCTGCAAGCGACCGATCAGAAGCCGGAAGACTACGGCATGCTCCGCAACAGCGGCAGTGGCACCGGCAAGGTGCTGAACAGCCAGCAGGCGTTCTACTTCAAGGACGACACCCCGCCGAAGAACCCCGGCGGCGGCGGCATCATCCGCGGCGGCAAGTTCGGCGGCGGGCCGGTGCCGGTCGAGGAGCCGAAGAAGGAAGAACCCAAGAAGGAAGACCCGAAGGACCCCAAAGATCCGAAGAAGGAAGAGGTCAAGAAGCTGTCTCAGGAAGACCGCCGCAAGATCGCCTTCAAGAAGTGGGACGAGTGGGTGAAGGGCGGCGGGCTGACCGAGGAGAAGAAAGACCCGAAGGCCGACCCAACGAAGCCGGGCGAAAAGAAGCCTGAAGAGCCGAAGAAGGAAGAACCGAAGAAGGACGCGGCAGTCACCCCGCCGGCCCCTCCGATCGTGGTGACCCCGGCCGTCCTGCCGAAGAAGTAGAAACCTTCGGCCGACCGGCGTGTTGAATCTGGTAAACTGACAGGGCACCCCTCCTCGCCGGGGTGCCCTGCTCGCTTTCCCCACGCCTTCCCCACCCCGCCTCCCGAGGGGTTGCCATGTTTCAAATCACTCTCGCCACCATGCTCGGCACGATCCCCCTCGTGCAGCCGGCCGCCGTCGATCCGAACCCGGCCTCGCTGGTCGTTCCGGCCGACGACGACGCCGTCGCGCGGAAGCTGGTGGCGGCCATGGGCGACGAGTACTTCAACGCCCGCGAGGAGGCCGCCCGTGACCTCCGCGACATGGGCCGGCTGGCCCTGCCCGCCATCCGCGACGGGCTGGAGAACTCCACCGTGCCGGAGGTGGTCCGCCGGTGCGAGTTGCTCTACCCGCGGGCCTTCGCCCTCGAGACCCGTGCCCGCGTGGACTGCTTCGTCTCCGACACCACCGGCAAGTACAAGCACGACCTGCCGGGGGCCGACGAGTTCTTCGCCGTCACCGGCCGCAACGAACAGGCCCGCCAGCTCTACCGCGACATGATCCTGTCCACCAACCGCGACCTGCTCACCACCCTCGGCCAGGCCGACGAGGTGGTGGCGGCCGCCGCCGCCAACCGCCGCACCCAGTTGAACCCGCGGGCCGGTGGCATCTCAAGTGGCACGATCAAGCAGGCGTCGGCCCTCGACGTGATCGCCGTCCTGTTCGTCGAGACGACCATCCCGGACCAGGGCGGCGGGGTGGGGGTGAACGCCCCGACGTACCTCCTCCAGGTGAGCCAGCTCCGCACCGCGCTCGACACCGACCCGCGGAAGGACGCGCTGGCGGCCATCACCGTCAAGTGGTTCGAGACCCGCACCGACGCCCGCAACGTGGCCGCGTGCATGAACGTGGCCACCACCCTCAAGCTGCCGGTGGCCGTGCCGATGGCGAAGAAGATGCTCGAATCGCCCAACGCCACAGCCCAGCAGAAGGCGCAGGCGGCGTGCAAGGTGGCCCAGTCCGGCACCGCCGACGACATCCTCCTGCTCGCCCCGCTGCTGCAAGACGAGGGCGTGGCCTACAACGGGGCGGTGATCGTCAACGGCCAGCGGCAGAACCAGGTGATCCAGTTGCGGGACGTGGCCCTGGCCATGAGCATGCTGATGGCCAAGAAGGACCCGGCCGACGCCGGCATGAAGTCGCGATACCCGAACAACCCGTCCGACGCGCTCAAGTTCAACTACTACAACTTCCACTTCGAGGACGTGGAGGGGGAAGGGAAGACGGACGCCGTCCGCACCGAGGCCATCGGCAAGTGGTACGAGTGGGCCGAGAAGAACGTGAAGAAGTACCCGAAAGCCCCGCCGCTGAAGGCGAAAGCCGACGGGGAGAAGAAGGCCGACCCGAAGGCCCCGCCGATTGGCAAGTGACTCCGCTCCCCTCTCCCCTTGAGGGAGAGGGGTTGGGGGTGAGGGGTCTACGCCCCGCCCCCAGCGCAACCGCCGCGTAACGCCGACTGGCCTTCCGCCCGTACTCCGACTACCATCCCATCAACTCCCCTCGCCGACCCGCCCGTTCGCCGGGGTGCCCATGTCCGCCGTTTCCGCGCTCCTCGCCCTTGCGTTCCTGCTCCAGCGTGAACCCGCCGCCGACGTGCCCGCCCTGGCCGGCACCTGGGTGCTGGTGAAGGGGTCGGCCGACTTGCCGAAGGACGTGTCGTTCGTGACGGTGTTCGCCAAGGACGGCGGCATGCTGCTGCGGTTCGACACCGGCGACCCGAAGCGGGACACGGTTCACAAGGGGAAGTACAAGCTGGACGGGGTGAAACTGGCGTACAGCATCACCACCGGGTCGGGCGAGCGGAGCGAGACGCTGACGGTCAAGTCGCTCACCGCCGACGCGCTGGTGGTGGTGGACCCCGACGGCAAGGTGGAGGAGTTCCGCCGCGACGTGCCGAAGAAGAAGTGACGGCGGAGCAAAGGCCTGCCCGGAAACGCCACCGGGCACCCGAAGGTGCCCGGCGGGGGGGTAGGATTACTTCTTCTCCGGCGGCGGGGCTTTCGGATCGCCCTCCTTCTTCTTCGCCCGGATGGCATCGAGTTTGGCTTGGTACTCCTTGTCGAGCCCACCAGCCGAGGCGGGTCGAACGAGGTTGCCTTGGGAGTTCCTCACTTCCTTTTGCGCCGGCCACACCTTCTTGATCTCCTCGTCCGTCACGTCCAACCCATTGTCGATGTCGTTCCGGGTGCTCCGGGCCGCAAACGACCAGTCGTCGTCCGGCCTCTGGCTCTTCGGCAGTTTGTCCTTCGGTCGCCGCTCGATCATGATCTGAACGCAGTACGTCACCTTCTCCTTGGGGTCTTGCATGACCTCCACCTCCACTCGATCACCCGCCTTCACGTCCTGCCAGCGGTACGCGCACCCGCCATAGATCTTCGGCAGCACTTTGCCCTTCCGGAGGAGGTCGATGGGGGTGAACACGTACTCCTTCACCTCGCCCCGGCTCGACGTGACGACCAGGGTCATCGAGTCCGCGTCGATCGCCCCCACGATCCCCGCATATGGGTAGG
The DNA here is from genome assembly GCA_031387445.1 of Planctomycetia bacterium. GTDB lineage: Bacteria > Planctomycetota > Planctomycetia > Gemmatales > Gemmataceae > JALHQU01. The sequence goes on along the minus strand of JANNDF010000216.1, from coordinate 6,198 downwards.
TGCCGGCCATCGGCCGGGTGATCTCCTTCACGACCAACTCTTTGGAGGGCGGAGACGCTTGAGCGGTCACGCCCGCGGCGGCGAGCGTGAGGAGAAGAACCGACAAATGGAACTGGCCACGCATCGTCTATCCTCCGATGGAATGATCGGTCGAATTACCCGTCCGGGGCCGGCTCACGGGTTACTGCTCGCGAACGACGTGGAACCGCGAGTTGTCGCTGTTCCGTTCCCCCACCAGCAGCGTGATGCCGTTGCTCACACCGGGAGCGTCGAACTGGGGTAGCGCGCTGATCGGGTCGGCCCCGCCGGCATAACTCTTCAACAGAATCCATTCGTCGTTGATGTCCACCGGCGTCCCCGTCACGTCGAACCATCGCATCGCCACGGTCGCCGTCGTGCCCACGACGATCTGTTTCCAGGCCGTGATCCGGTCGGCCTTGTTCTCGTTCGTCGGGTCGGCCAGCAGTTCCACCCGGCCCTGGAAGTCGAACCCACCCTTGACTTGGAGGTGGTAAGCGAAGCTCGAAGTTGCCGGTCGCCGGATCACCGCCTCCTCGCCGAGGACCAGCGCCGTCGCTTCGGTTGTGTTGGTGATGTACGCATCCGGCTGACTGCCTGACGCACCCTCCTTGTCGACGAGCAGCAGCCTCCCTTTCTCGATGTTCACCTGGCTCTCCTGTTGACAGGTGATTTGGGCACCGGGCTCGAGCATCGTGTACGCGTACTCGCCTTTCTGCGCGAACTGGCCGGTGGTGCTGCCGACTGGCTTGAGAACCACCTCCGTATGTCCCGCCACCGTCACATTTCCCCAGTTCTCGATCCCAGGAGATTTGCCGGAAAAGATGACCCGCAGCGGATCGGTCGACGACGCCTCCGGGTCTTCCGACTCGAAGACCGCGGAGGCACATTCCTCCACCAGCACCATCCCCCCGGCCCCACGCACCCCCGGTTTGTCGTTGATGTAGATGTCCCCGTTGAGCGGTTCGGACGTTGGGTTGGGTTTCGGCACCGGGTTGAGGGTGATGAGACTGCTACCGGACGCGACGAAACTGGCTTCGACAGACAGGTTGTACGTCCCGCTCTTCAGCGTCAGGGTGCTGTCGCCGAGGGTGGTCAGCACCGAACCGAGATCAACTGCGGCGTTAATACCAGGGTTGGTGAAGGACGGCTCGGCGACGCCGGTGGCTCCCGATGCCAGCGCGATGGTGCCGGCGGTGGTGCTGCTGTTCAGGGTGCCGCCGGTCCAGTCCAGGTGGCCGTTGACGGTGAGGGTGCCGGCGGTGCCGGTCGGCGCGTTCGGGTCGGCCTGTGCGATGGCCCCGCAGTCCACGTCCAACTCGCCCACCGCCAGGCTGTCGGCGACCGTCACCGTGCCCGAGTACGGCACGTTGGCGGGCGGCGGTGGGGGTGAACCGATCTCGGTCGGTACCGCCTCCAGCCCGAAGTTCAGGTGGATGCCGGCGAAGGCGTTGGTGGGGGCGGTGGGCGTCTGATCAGGGATGGTGCAGTTGGCCGACGAGATGCCGCCGATGAAGTACAGGTGGTCGTCACCGTTGGGGAGTTCGGTGGCGAAGTCGGTCGGCCCGACGCCCACCCGCCAGTTGGTCAGTGTGGTGAACGACGGCGGAGGGGGTGGTGGCATCCCCAGCATGCCGGCCGGCGGCGCCCAGACGTAGTTAGCCGGCACCTCGCGAGCCTCCAGTGGTTCCAGGCTCAGACGGCCGAAGGTCTGTCGGGGGGGGGCGATTATTCCGACTCATGCTGCGGACCCCTGATGGGTGAAGTGTAGCGGCGATTCGTGCCGCCGGGGAAGAGGATAACACCGGTCGCAGGGAGTTCGCAACAGAAATTGTCTCGCGTACACACACTTGTTACAAATAGTATCGTCTGACGATATGTCACGCGTTGCACGAAGAGAACGATCACGCTCGATGAGGTGCGGCACGGGGCCGGAGAGCCGATTGCGTTCTGCGCGCGGAACTGGACACGAATTCCGGACGGATTTGCCGAATTGATCCCACCCGGCGGTTCACCGGGGTCGGCGAATTCGCCGTAAGTGCTTGGCCGGCATGGGATCTTCAAGCATTCCGGCATGATTCAAATGGCGGGTGGGGAGAAGTGGTGTGAACCATCCGGCCGGTCATTCGACCCATCTTGACTCGCCCGCCGTCGCCACGGTATCCCCCGCCCTCTGCCGCTCAGAGGGTCTCCCGATGCCGGTTCGTCTGGCCGTGTTCGCTGGCCTGGTTCTCGCCGCCCCACTGTTCGCCCAGAACGTGAAGCTGTCCGAACAGCTCAAGCCGGGCGAACACTTCGGCTACGAGTTGACGCTCAAACTCGACGGCAGCATGAAGCTGCTCGACCGCGAGGGGCGGCTGAAGACGCTGCCGATGACCGGCGAGGCGGGCATCAAGTTCGTCGAACGGGTGGAGGCGCCGGACGCCGCCGGCGGAGCGGGTAAGGTGGTGCGGTACTACACCGAGGCGAAGGTGACCAACACGTTCGGCGGGGAACAGAGCAAGCAAGAGTTGTCGGCCGAGCGGCGGCTGACGGTGGCCGTGCGGGCCGAGACGGAGACGCTGCACGTCTGCCCGAACGGGCCGTTCAGCCGGAACGAACTCGACCTGGTGGGCGACCACTTCGACACCCTCTCGCTGCCGCTGCTGCTGCCGAACAAAGAGGTGAAAGTGGGCGACACCTGGGCGGTGTCGGACTCCGGCTGCCAGCACGCCCTGCTCTTCGACGGCCTGACCAAAAACAACCTGAAGGGCACGCTGACGGGCGTGAAGGACGGGGTGGCGACGTTCACCATCGCCGGCACCGCCGAAGGGCTGGAGATGGCCGCCGGGGTGAAGGTGAGCGTGACCGCCACCGGCACCTACGACGTGGCGAACGGGCGGGTCACCGGAGTGGCGTGGGAACAGACGGACGACCGCGAGTCCGGCCCGGCGTCGCCGGCCACGGAAGTGAAGGTGAAGTGGAGCGTGAAGCGGAGTGCGCTGCCTGATGAGCCGAAGGAGTTGAGTGCCGAGGCCCGTGCGAAGGTGCCGGCGGACAAAATCCCCGCCGAGATGACCCGCCTGCGGCACACCACCGGCAAATACTCGTTCACCTACCCGCGGGAGTGGGTGACGCTGGGCAACACGCCGGACCACTTCGTGCTGCGGCTGATCTCCGGCGGCGAGGCGACCGCCCAGGCGACGGTGAGCGTGTGGAAGAAGGCCGGTGCGGGCGAGCACTCGACGGCGGCCGACTTCAAGGACATGATCGCCCGCGTGCCGGGGTGGGAAGCGAGCGAAGCCCTGTCTGATGGTGAAGTGAAGGCCGAAGGCAAGTGGGTGTACCGCTGGAGCGGCAAGGGCAAGCAGGACGGCAACGCGGTGGTGCAGACGTTCTACCTGATCGCCGCGCCGAGCGGCGAGCAACTGACGGTGATGCTGCTGAGCGCCCCGGACAAAGTCGGGAAGCTGGCCGACCGCGAGAAGGAACTGATCGACGGCATCACGTTCCCGGTCGTCAAGTAAAGTACTCCGCACCCTCCGGGTGCGGTTGATCGGAACCGCACCCGAGGGTGCGGAGTACTTTCATGATCTGGCTCCGCCTGCTGCCGTTCCCGCTGCTCGCCCTGGGCGTGGTGTTCGCCCTGCCGGACGTGTTCCCGCCGAAGGACTTCACCGAGTATTGGAGCGCCGCCCGCGTGCTGGCCACCGGCGGCGACCCGTACAACGGGGCCGAACTGCTGCCGGTGCAGCGGGAAGCCCTCGACAACCCGCAACTCGACAAGGCCGTCAGCCTGTGGACCCCGCCGTGGACGCTGCCGCTGTACGCCCCGCTCGGCTGGTTGCCGTACCACACTGCCCGCTGGGTGTGGCTGTTCGCGCAACTGACGCTCCTGTTCGGGTCGGTTGAACTGCTCCGCCGTACCTACGGCATCCCGGCGAAGTGGGCGTTCGTGCCGCAGCTCGTGGCGTTCGCCTTCGCCCCCACGTTCTGGATGGCCCACTACGGGCAGAACACCGGGCTGCTGCTGCTGGGGCTAGCTGGCTTCCTGCACTTCCGCAAGGCTCGGCCCACACTCGCCGGTTGCTTCGCGGCGCTCACGGCGATCAAGCCGCACTTGCTGGCGGTGGTCGGCGTGCTGATCGTGCTGGACGTGTTCCGCGATCGCGGGTGGCGGGTGCTGGTCGGCGGGGCGGTCATGCTGGCGGTCGGGTCGGCCGTCGCACTCGCGCTGAACCCGCACATTTTCCAGCACTTCATCGACGCCGCCGCACGCCCCGCCACGCCCGAAACGGTGCCGCTCAAGGACTGGCACGTCCCGCTCATCAGCTACGACATCCGCCACCTGATCGCCCCGGACACGTTCGCCGTGCAGTTCGTGCCGTGCGCCGTCGCGTGTGGGTTCATGGTGGTTCACCGCCTGTTGCGTCGGAAAGCGTGGGATTGGACCGAACAGCTTCCCGCGGCGGTGCTGGTGTCGTGCCTGTTCGCCCCGTACGGCGGGTGGATCTTCGACCTGGTCGTGCTGCTGGTGCCGGCGGTGCAACTGGTGGCACGGGCGCGGAGCATGATCGGCTGGGCGGTGGTGATCATGATGGTGCTGTTGAACGTGGCCGCCATTCGCCCGCTCAACCTGGAAGACTTCGGCTGGTATGCCCCACTGATGGGCGGGCTGTGGGTGATCGGTCTGGCGAGCGGCCCGCGTGAGCGGGCTGGTGGTCATACACAACCAGGGGGCTGACGCCCCCCGCTCGCCCGAGCCAGAGCCATACAATCTCCGCATTCCCTTGCGGAGCGGCACATGTCCGACGGCACTGCGGCCCAGACACGGCATCGGGTGGTCATCATCGGCGGCGGGTTCGGCGGGCTGGTGTGCGCCCTATCACTGCGGAAGACCCCGACGGACGTCACCCTCATCGACCGCCGCAACTTCCACCTGTTCCAACCGCTCCTCTATCAGGTGGCCACCGGCGCCCTCTCGCCGGCCAACATCGCCGCCCCGCTGCGGAGCATCCTCAAGCGGCAGAAGCACACCCGCGTGCTGATGGCCGAGGTGAGCGGGTTCGACCTGACGGCCAAAGTGGTTCACACCGGCGACGGCGAACACCTCCCGTTCGACACGCTCGTCGTCGCCGCCGGCAGCACGCACCACTACTTCGGCAAGGACGCCGAGTGGGAGCCGCTGGCCACCGGGCTGAAGACCATTGAGGACGCCACCGAGATCCGCCGCAACGTGCTCGGCGCGTTCGAGCGGGCCGAGCGGACGACCGACCCGGCCGAGCGAAAGCGGGCGCTCACGTTCGTGGTGGTGGGCGGCGGGCCGACCGGGGTGGAGATGGCCGGCAGCATCGCCGAATTGGCCCGCGAGACCCTCCGCCGCGACTTCCGCGCCATCGACCCCCGCACCGCCCGCGTCATCCTGGTCGAGAACAGCGACCGGGTGTTGCAGACGTTCCACCCGAAGCTGTCGGCGAACGGGCTGAAGTCGCTCCAGACCATCGGCGTCGAGCCGTGGCTGGGTTGCAAGGTGACGGACATTCAGCCGGATCGGGTGACCATCGACCGCGGCGGGGTGATCGAGGTGGTGCCCACCGACACGGTGGTGTGGGCCGCCGGGGTGAAGGCCAGCCCGCTCGGAGCGAAGCTGAAGGAGGCGTTCGGCGGGACGCTCGAACTCGACCGGGCCGGGCGGGTGGTGATCGCCGCCGACTGCTCGGCCGGCGGGCGGCCGGACGTGTTCGTCATGGGCGACATGGCCAGCCAGACGGGGGCGGACGGCAAGCCCCTGCCGGGCGTCGCCCCGGTCGCCATCCAGCAGGGCGAGTACGTGGCCCGGCTGATCGACAGTCGGCTGCGGGGCACCGCCCCGCCGACGCCGTTCAAGTACCACGACAAGGGGAGCATGGCCACCATCGGCCGCAGCCACGCCGTCGCCGAGAGCGGGTGGATGAAGATGACCGGCTGGCTGGCCTGGATGGCCTGGCTGTTCATCCACGTCATCACCCTCGCCCGGTTCGAGAACCGCGTGCTGGTCATGATCCAGTGGGGGTGGAACTACGTCACCCGCAACCGCACCGCCCGGCTCATCACCAACGCCATGAAGCTCGACCGCCCGGAAACGCCCAAGACCAACCCGCCGGGAACGATCAAGGGGTAGGTGCCGCCTGCCGGGCGGCACTCGCTTTCCTGTCGCCGGCC
>JANNDF010000182.1:0-2499 GCA_031387445.1 Planctomycetia bacterium | reverse complement strand
GAACTGCGGGCCGAGCACGTCGCCGATATTGCCGACCGCGAACGCGTTACACTGCTCGATGGTGTGCGAGCGGGGGACTACATCCCTGGAACCGCCGGCGTCAGCCGGCCGGGTGTCAGGAGCAGATTCACCCAGCCGGCTGACGCCGGCGGTTCCAGGGATGTCGTCCCCCGCTCGCTCACCTTCGAGCAGTGTACCGCGTTCGCGGTCGGCAAGATCGGCGACGTGCTCGGCCCGCTGTTCGCCGAGATCGACTCGCACCCCACCCGCGTGCGGCTGCCCGAAGGGCCGCTCATGCTGGTGGACCGCGTGCTGAGCATCGAGGGCGAACCGCGGTCGATGAAGTCGGGCCGAGTGGTGACAGACCACACCGTTCGCGCCGACCGCTGGTACCTGGATAACGGCCGCTGCCCGACGAGCGTGACCGTGGAAGCCGGCCAAGCCGACCTGTTCCTCTCCGGCTTCCTCGGCATCGACTTCGAGACGAAGGGGCTGGCGGTGTATCGCCTGCTCGACGCCGTCGTCACCTTCCACCGCGGCCTCCCATCGGTCGGCGAGCGCATCGAGTACGACATCCACATCGACGAGTTCTTCAGGCAGGGCGAGTCGTGGCTGTTCCGCTTCCGGTTCGAGGGGACGGTGAACGGCGACCCGCTGCTGAGCATGAAGAACGGCGTGGCCGGGTTCTTCACGGCGGCGGCGCTGGCGGCCGGGCAGGGCATCATTCACACCAAGCTCGACAAGCAGCCGATGCCGGGCAAGAAGCCCGACGACTGGCAACCGCTCGCCCCGTTCGATTCGCCGTGCAATTTGGACGCACCACAAGTCAACGCCCTGCACCGCGGCGACCTGGCCGCCGCGTTCGGCCCGGCGTTCAGTGACACCGGGTTGTCACAGCCGATGAAGCTGCCGAGCGGCATGCTCAAACTGGTGGACCGCGTGCCGCGGCTCGACCCGACCGGCGGGCGGTTCGGCCTCGGGTTCGTGCGGGCCGAGTTCGACATCAAGCCGAAGGAGTGGTTCATCGAGTGCCACTTCGTCGACGACAAGGTGATGCCCGGCACGCTCATGTACGAGTGCTGCCTGCACACCCTGCGGACGCTGCTCATGCGGATGGGCTGGGTGGGCGAGGAGGGGGCCGTGACGTGCGAGCCGGTGCCCGGCGTGCAGAGCCGGTTGAAGTGCCGCGGGCAGGTGCTCGACACGACGAAGCTGGTGACTTACGAGGTGAGCGTGAAGGAGTTGGGCTACGGGCCGGAGCCGTACTGTGTGGCGGACGCGCTCATGTACGCCGACGCCAAACCGGTGGTGGAGATCACGAACCTGTCGCTACGGATGAGCGGGCTGACGCGGGAGGGGGGGGAGGGGATGTGGAACCGGGAACGCAGTGACCGGGTTGCTGGAACCGGGAACGCAGTGACCGGATCTGCCGTGCCTCACCCGGTCACTGCGTTCCCGGTTCCATTGAGCAGGGTCTACGACTCCGCCTCCATCCTCGCCTACTCCAACGGCAACCCGTCGGACGCCTTCGGCGAGCCGTACCGCGTGTTCGACCGCGACCGCGTCATCGCCCGGTTGCCCGGCCCGCCGTACCAGTTCCTCGACCGGGTGGTGTCCGTCGTCGGCGAGCCGTTCGTGCTGACGGAAGGCGCGTGCTGCACCGCCGAGTACGCCGTGCCGCCGGGCGAGTGGTACTTCGACGCCAACCGCTGCGAGCGGATGCCATTCAGCATCCTGCTCGAAATCGCGCTCCAACCGTGCGGTTGGCTGGCGGCCTATTGCGGCAGCGCGCTCACCAGTGACACCGACTTGTCATTCCGCAATCTGGGCGGCAAGGGCACGCAGTTCGAAGCGGTCGGGCCGAACGCGGGCACGCTCACCACCACCGTGACCATGACGAAGGTGGCCAAGTCGGCCGGCATGATCATCCAGCACTACGACATGCGGGTGAGTGCCGGAGGGCGCACCGTGTACGAGGGCACGACGTACTTCGGCTTCTTCGCTAAGGACGCCCTCCGCAATCAGGTGGGCATGCCACAGGCGAAGGTGCCGTACCTGGACGACGACCAGAAGGCGTTCGCCGACCGGGGCACACTGCCGCACGAGCCGCCGTTCCCCGCGCCCATGCTGCGGATGGTGGACGTGATCGACGGCTACCTGCCCCGCGGCGGTAAGAAGGGGCTGGGCCTGATTCAGGGCCGCATCACGGTTGATCCGAGCTTCTGGTTCTTCCAGGCTCACTTCTACCAAGACCCGGTCTGGCCGGGGTCGCTCGGGTTGGAGTCGTTCCTTCAGTTGCTGAAGTACGTGGCGTGGAAGCGGTGGAAGAGCGAGCCGAAGGGCGGGTGGCAGACCGTCGCCGTCGGCCAGCCGCACACCTGGACGTACCGCGGGCAGGTGGTGCCGACCGACCATGCCGTCACGGTGGTGCTGGAAATCACGGCCGTGGACGACGCCAACCGCCGGCTGACTGCCGACGGCTTCCTGACCGTCGATGGC
>JANNDF010000173.1:0-1062 GCA_031387445.1 Planctomycetia bacterium | reverse complement strand
GGGGGCGGCGTCATGCTGAGCCTGTTGCCCGGCGGCCGCATCCTCGTCGCCGTCGAGGCGGTGGACGGCCGCAAGGGGATCGACTCCCTCGCCGGCGTGGTCCGTTCGGTCCTGAAGGGCGACCCGATGTCGGGCGACCTGTTCGTCTTCAAGACACGCCGGGCCGACAAACTCAAGATCTTGGCCTGGATGGGCGACGGGTTCGCCCTGTACCTGCGGCGGCTGGAGAAGGGAACATTCGCCTTCCCCACGGCGAGCGACGCGAGCGTGACCGTCACGCCGACGCAGTTGGCGATGATCCTCGGCGGCCTCGACCCGGCCAAGGCCCGCGAACGCCGCCGGTACAAAACTTCGGCGTGACATGCGCTACCCGGAACGCGGGTCGGTGTTGAATCGGGCATGCCGCGGACCGACGACATCGACGTGCTTCGCCACAAGCTGACCCACGCGGAGGCCGTGATTGCGGAACTCCGCGTCGTCGTGGCGGACCTTCGCAAGCAGGTCGAGGCACAGCAGGCCCACATCCACCGCCTGGTGAAAATGACGTTCGGCCGGGGCGGCGAGCGGGTCGAAGGGCCGACCCTGTTCGACGGGATCGACCCGCCGGACGCGGAATCGCCACCGCCGGTCGAGCCTCCACCCGCCGAAGTCTCTGCCCCGAAGAAGCGGAAGGGCCACGGCCGACGCCGCAAGCCGGCGGACCTGCCGCGTCGCCGCGAGGAGATCGACCTGAGCGACGCCGAGAAGCTGTGCGCCTGCTGCGGGACGGCCAAGATCCGCATCGGGCAGATCGTCAGCGAGCGCCTGGACTACCAGCCGATGGCTCTCTTCGTCCGCGAGTTGATCCGCCCGACTTATGCTTGCCGAAGTTGTGAATCGCAGGGCCACGACCCGCAGATCCTCCGGGCCGCTCTCCCGCCGGAGCCGATCCCGAGGAGCGGCATCGGCAGCGGTCTGCTCGCCCACGTGATCGTGTCGAAGATGGTCGATCACCTGCCGCTGCACCGCCAGGAGGCGATCCTCGCCCGGTACGGCTGGGACGTGCGACGCTCCACCCTGTGC
>JANNDF010000148.1:0-4154 GCA_031387445.1 Planctomycetia bacterium | reverse complement strand
TCCGAAACCGCCGCCTGACGGCGTCCGGCTCGCCCGGGCGACCGCCGGCTACAATGCCCCGGCATGTCGGTTGCAACCGTTCGCCCGTCCCCGTCTCCCGTGAGGTGCACCGATGACCCGTCTCCGGTTCGCCCTGCCCGTTCTGGCCGTGGCGGTCCTCGCTCTGCCCGCTGCCCGTGCGGCCGACGACGCCTACCCCGACTCGAAGGAACTCCAGACCTCGCTCGACTCGGCGTACGACTTCCTGAAAGGGAAGCAGGGTCAAGATGGTAGCTGGGCGACCAGGACTGGCCCCGGCGTGACCGCGCTGACGGCCGCCGCCCTGGTGAAAGCCGGCAAGACGGCCGACGACCCGGTGGTGGCGAAGGCGATCGAGTACGTCACCAAGTCCGTGCAGAAGGACGGCGGCGTGTACAGCCAGGGGTTGGAGACGTACACCACCGCGCTGGCCATCGTCGCCTTCAAGGAGTGCAACAAGGACGGCAAGTACGACAAGGTGATCGAGGCGGCGGCCAAGTATCTGAAGAGGACGGCGAAGACGACCGACGACAAGGACCTGAGCTTCGGCGGGGCGGGGTATGGGCCGGGCCAGGGGCGGCCGGACACCAGCAACACCGGCTTCTTCGTCGAAGCACTCATCGCCAGCGGGGTGAGCAAGGACGACAAGGCCATCACGAGCGCCCTGAAGTTCCTCAGCCGTGCCCAGAACCTGAACGACGAGTTCAACGACCAGCCGTTCGCCAAGAAGATCGCGGACGACGACGTGGGCGGGTTCGTGTACAACCCGAGCGCCCAGGGCGACGAGAAAAGCCCGAAGCGGTCGGCCACCGGCGGGCTGCGGAGCGAAGGGGGCATGACCTACGTCGGGCTGAAGAGCTTCCTGTACGCCGGCGTGGACAAGCAGGACAAGCGGGTGGAGGCGGCGGTCAAGTGGATCCGCAAGCACTACACGCTGGACGAGAACCCCGGCATGAAGCAGAGCGGCCTGTTCTACTACTACCACACCTTCGCCAAGGCGATGGACGCCCTCGGCGAAGACCAGTTCGCCGACGCCGCCGGCAAGAAGCACCCGTGGCGCGCGGAGCTGTTCGCCAAGCTGAAGGGGATGCAGGCGAAGGACGGCAGTTGGGTGAACAAGGACGCCAGCTTCATGGAGAACTCGCCCGAGCTGTGTACCGCGTTCGCCGTGCTGTCGCTCAGCTACACCAAGGCCAAGAAGTGAGCCGACGACCACCACCGCCGACGGCCGCGTGTGCCGTCGGCGGTGTGCGATTCCCATCCGCGTAAGCAATTCGCTGCTCGCTCGCTGACCAGCCGACTCACCCTCCGACCAGTTCTGACTGTATCGAACACATCGCTTGATCCGCGCATCCCCTTTCGTGTGTTGGAGTTGAGTGAGCACTTTCGCTTGTGGCACCCTGTTTGCTCCAGTTATCCTAAATTGCCCTCCTTCCGGCATGGATTGCCGACCCTTCCTGTTATTCAGTTGGGCCGGCCCATGAAACGAGTTGCGATCACTGGCATCGGGGTCGTCGCTCCGAACGGCATCGGTCGTGAACAGTTCTGGGCAAACTGCGTCAACGGCGTCAGCGGCATTGGTCCGATCCGCTCGTTCGACGCCCGCAACCACCCGATCCGCATTGCCGGTGAAATCCACAACTTCGATCCCAGCCCCCTGCTCCCCGCCGATGTCCGCAAGAACCTCAAACTGATGGGCCGGGCTGCACGCTTCGGTCTCGGCGCCGCCGCACTCGCCGTCGCCGACAGCGGCCTCGACCTGGCCGCCGAAGACCCCGAACGGCTGGGCGTGGCGATGGGCACCGGCGTGGTGCCGATGGACCTGGGCGAACTCGCACCCATGCTCGCCCGCGCCTGTGACGAACAAGGGTTCGACGCCTCCCGCCTGCCCAACCCCGACGGCGGCGGGCTGTTCCCCCTCTGGCTGCTCAAGCACCTGCCGAACATGACCGCCGCCCACATCAGCCTGGCGTTCAACTGCCAGGGGCCGAACACCACCCTGGTGACGGCGTGCGTGGCCGGCACCCAGGCGGTCGGCGAGGGGTTCCGCATGATCGCCCGCGGCGAGGCCGACGTGGTGCTCGCCGGCGGCGCCGACAGCCGCATCGACCCGCTCATGCTGCTCGCCTACACCGCCCTCGGCACGCTCAGCCGCTCCGACCGCCCGGCCGCCGAGTCGTCCCGCCCGTTCGACCGCCTCCGCGACGGGTTCGTCATCGCCGAGGGGGCCGCCGTGCTGGTGCTCGAAGACCTCGACCGGGCGAAAGCTCGCGGCGCTCAGATCTTTGCGGAAGTGACCGGCTTCGGCGGCAGCTTCGACGCCTACAGCGTGACCAAGCCCGACCCGGACGGCCGCGGCGCCGCCCGCGCCATCAAGCTGGCCCTCGCCGAAGCCGGCGTGAACGCCGACGACGTCGGGTACATCAACGCCCACGGCACCAGCACCCGGCTGAACGACCAGATGGAGACGGCCGCGGTGAAGCGGGTGTTCGGCGACCACGCCCGGCGGGTGAAGTTGAGCAGTATCAAGAGCATGATCGGCCACAGCATCGGGGCGGCCGGCGCGCTCGAAGCGGCGGCCCTCGCCCTCAGTCTGAAGTACCACGTCCTGCCGCCGACCATCAACCTGACCAACCCCGACCCGATGTGCGACCTGGACTACACCCCGAACTCCGCCGTCGATGCCCGCCCGCGGGTCGGCCTGAGCACCAGCTTCGGCTTCGGCGGGCAGAACGGCGCGCTCGTAATGCAGGCGGCGTGAGCCGTCGAGCCGGACGGTCGTATCCGTCAGGGCAGGAAAAGGGTTTGCTGGAAATTCTCTCGCCCCCCCACATCGGGTCATTTCTTACAACAAACCGCCCCGGCGGAGCGGGTGAGGGCGTGTTCGCCCAAAGTCCGTCTTTCCCGCACCGCCGAGCGGTGGCTGGTGAAGGACGGGTGGTCGATGGGCACCTGGGAGTTCATCAGCGAGAAGGCCGACTCCACCGGCCGGAAGTTCCGCGTGCTCGTCGAGATTGAGAAGAAGTCGAAGTGAGTGACCATGCGCGAACCCATCCACACCGAGCGGTTGATCCTCCGCGACATCACCGAAGCGGATGCCGAGTTGCTGTTCGACCTCGACAGCGACCCAGAGGTGCTGCGGTACCTCGGCCCGCGGCCGGGGGCCGACGTGGAGGCGTACCGAGACCGCACGCGCACCGCCTATCTGCCGTGGCAGAGCCACCCGTGGTACGGCGTGCGGGTGGTGCTCGACCGCATCACCGGCGAGTTCCTGGGGTGGGTGTTCGTCCGCCCGGCGGTGGCGTCGAAGGTGGCGGGCGAACTCGGCTGGACCGACCCGGCGGAGGTGGAAGTGGGCTACCGCTACCGGCAAGCCGCGTGGGGTCGCGGGGTCGCCACCGAAGCCGCCTCCGCACTCGTGCGGATCGCACTCGCTGACCCGGCGACTGCCGCCGTGGTCGCCTGTGCCGTGGCGAGCAACTCCGGTTCGCTCCGGGTGCTCGAAAAGCTCGGGCTGGTGCGGGTCGGCGAGGCGATGCTGTCGGAACACGACGAACCCGTCGTCAAACTGGCACTGACGGCGGGCGGAACACCATCACAAAAGGAAGTGGCATGAACGCGGAGTTGATCGCCGAGGCCGCCCGCGACACCCTGGCGGGGACCGTCCCGTTCCCGGAGGTGGTCGCCAAGCTGATCGCCGCCGGCGTGGAGTATTACCACGTCGATTACGCGGGGATGCGGAAGGCGTTCTACGGCCCCGGCGGTGGGGTGGTGTTCACACCGATCACCTACGACGACATGCCCGCCATCGCCCCCGTGTTCGACTCGCCAGGGTTGCGGGCGGCCATTCTGGACAGCCAGCGGAACGGGCAGAAGTTCCGCGACTTCAGCCGTCGGGCGATGGCGGCGGGGGTGCAAGGCTACTTCGCGTTCCTGCGTGGCCAGCGGGTGACGTACTTCGGACGGGCCGGCGACCAGCACACCGAGGCGTTCTCGTTCTAGTGGGTCACTTGCCTCGCCCGTAGTCATAACCAGCCTCTCAGCTACCCTTAGGTGGTAACCCACCCCACCAGGAGTTGCCGTGTCCCGCCGCCGGAAGGATCCGCTTCGCTCGCTGACAGGTGAGGAACGTGAGG
>JANNDF010000137.1:0-5687 GCA_031387445.1 Planctomycetia bacterium | reverse complement strand
CCCGAAACCGGCGGACTCACGTCGCGCCGTTCGCCGGCCGGTTCACCGCCGCCAGCGGAACAGCAGTGCCACCACGCCCAGCAGCGCCGCGATGAGCGGCAGGCCCAGCACGCCGCCGGCCTGCCAGTACGCCTGCTCGCGGGTGTCGAGGGCCGCCCGCGGGTACTTCCACTTGTCGGCGTCGGGTACGTCCTTCGGCAGGCTGTCGTCGCGGCGGAGCTGCCAGTTGACCGTGCTGAGCAGCAGTGCCTCCTGGCCGGGGTCGAGCTTCTTGCCGACGAAGAACCCGCCGTGGCCGAACACCGCCACCCGCACCGTCTTGTCGTTCGGTTTGGTCTCGAACGCATCCGGCGTCATCACCGCCGCCGTCACGCCCGGCCCGAAACCCACGTCGGCAGTCGCCCCCTGCACCGCCGCCGCCTGCACCGCCGCCGCGGTCGGGTTTGTCCACTCGACCGGCACCGGCACCTCGGCCGCCACCCCGACGACGAACTTCTGCTTCCTCTCTTCCTCGCGGGTGCCCTTCTTCGGGTCATCGGGTTTCAGGGTGTCGAACTTGGGGAAGTACGCTCGCGCCCCAGGCCGGCCGCCCGGCTCGGGCAACGGGCGGTCTTCGTTCCAGGCGTCGTCGGTGGTCTCCAGCAGCACCGGCGAGTACGCGAACGGCTTGCCCCGCGGGGCGAGGTAGAGCGGGCGGTAGCCGCTCCGCTTGAGTTCGAGCGTGCCGTCCACGCTGCGGTTCGCCCGGTCGAACGCGGCGGCGACGGGGTTGTCCGACTTCACCACTTCGAGCGGGGGCAGTTGCACCGAGCGGTCGCCCAGGGTCGCCGGCTTCTTCATGGCGGCGGCCTCGGCTCCGGTCAGCACGGTCTGCGTGCCCAGTTCGATGCCGAGCCGTTGGAGGAGCGTTTCGTTCTCGTCGCTGGTGGCGCCAACGCCGCGGCTACCCGTCGCCGGGCCGAAGGCGAACAGCACCGGCTTGCCGGCGGTCAGGAAGTCGCGGATCACGTCGGTCTGCGATTTGGCCAGCGGGTAGAGGCTCGGTGAGATGACTTGCCCGTTCACAAGGCTCATGGTGGTGAACCGCGGGACGACGAGCAGGTCGCAGTCGGCCGAGGCGGCCTTCAGCTTGGTGTACACGTCGGACGCCCGCCGGTCGGCCTGGACGCGGTCGTCGCCGAGCAACTTGCGGTACTGCGGTTCGGCCTCCGCCGCCCGCTTCTTCGCCTCATCCGCGTCGGAGCGGAGTTGCCGCATGCTCGGCTCGATCAGTACCGATTGCAGCTTCTCGCGGTACTCTTTCTCGGGCATGTTCCCGCGCGGCGCCCCGCGGATCATCCGCTCCACCTCGGCGATCGGCGCGTTCCGCACTCGGTCCCGCACCAGTTCCAGGTTCCGCAACTCGATCTCCGCTTCCAGCGCCGATTCACTCGCCCCCAAGTACTCCGCTTCCACCTCTTCCAACTTGCTCTCCTCGAAGGTGGCGGCCGACGGGCTCAGCCCGGTGCCGGCCTCCCACCCCTTCTTCAACACCACGTCCATCACCTCACACCCGTCGTGTTCGAGCGCCGCCCGCAGACCGTAGGAGGAGAACGCGGCCGTGCCTTCGTCGTCCGGCTTGCGGCTGGTCAGGTACGGGTGAATGGTGAGCAGCCCGACCTTCGGCCGCTTCCTCTCCAGCCCGACGAGCGCCCGCACGAACCGTTCTTTCCCCTGTGGGGCGAGCACCAGGTTCGCCGTCGCCGGGTTCGCGTCAGCGCCCACCGCCCGCTTGCCGCGGCTGGCGGTCTTGTCCAGCAGGTAGAAGTGCGAGAACGGCATCCGCCGCACGCGGTTGTTCGACGCGAAGAAGATGCTGCTCTCGGGGGCAGCTTCGACGGCGGCGCGGAGGGCGGTGTTGCCGTCCGTCGCGGAGGCCAGTTGCTCCTCGAACTTCTCGTCGCGGCGGTGGAGTACCCGCACGTCGAACCGGGCCGACAACTCCGGGTGCTGCCGCAGTTCGTCGATCAGGTCGAGCACCTTCTCGGTGATCTTCTGCTGGGCGGCGGCGGTGATGGCGTCGGGCTGGTCGGGGTCGTAGGCGGAGGTCTTGTCGAGTTGCAGCACCAGCACCGTGGTGGGCGTGTTCGGGTCGAGTTTCTTCAAGTCGTTCACCAGCTCGCGGTCGAGCGTGAAGCGGTGATCGCGGGTCGTGTCAACCCGTGCGTACCACTCCGCCGACACCCAGTTCAGCACCACCAGCGCGGCCACGGCCAGCAACCCCAGGCCGAACGTGAACGTCCCTTCGGCCGACTTCCGCCCGGCGACGAGGAACAGCCCGCCGACCATTTCGGCCACGCCCCACAGCAGGATCAGCCCGAGTCCCACGCAGGCGAGGATGCCGCCGACCTGGGTGAGGGTGCCGGACGTGCCGTCGAGCAGCGCGGCGACGGACGGGCCGGCCGACCGCCAGAACTCGGCGGTTCGCGCGTTCGGCGATTCCACCCACACGATCCCCCCGCCGACGACGCCGACGGCCAGCCCGAGCAGGGCCAGCAGCCGGACGGCGAAGCGGAAGGTGGAACCGAGCGAGGTGCGGTGGCGGGTGTCGGTCATGGTGGTTGGTTTGGGGTGAACCCCGGCAGTGATGCCGGGGGTGGTCGGTTCAACACAGCACCCCCGGCATCACTGCCGGGGTTCACCGGGTCGGTTACGCCCGCAGGCGGCGGGCTTCGAGCGAGCGGACGGTCAGGTACAAGCAGGCGGCGGTGACGCTCAGGTACAGCACCACGTGGCGGGTGTCGATCACCCCGCGGGTGAAGTCGCGGCGGAAGTGCTCGGGCACGCTCAGGAACTGGACCGCCTTCGCCGCCCAACTGTTCGCATCGAGGTAGCCGAGCGCGTAGCCGGCGACGACAAACTTCAAGCAGAGCGCCAGCGAGATCATCGCCGCCACCAGTTGGTTCTTCACCAGACTGGACACGAACAGGCCGATGGCCAGGAACATCATGCCGGCCAAGAACACGCCCAGGTACGAGCAGGCGGCGTGGGCCGGATCCACGCCGCACGTGCGGTCGGCCCAATTGAAGTTCAACAGCACCGGCAGGTAGGCGAGCGTGGGCAGCCACAGCACGAGGTAGAACAGCACCGCCCCGATGAACTTGCCGGCCACCACCTGCCAGTCGCGGATGGGGGCCGTGAGGAGCGTTTCCAGGGTGCCGGTGCCGCGCTCTTCGGCCAGCAGCCGCATGGTGAGCATCGGGGGGATGAACGCGAACACGAACCAGAACACATTGTCGCCGAGGAGGGCGGCGAACGGGTACTCGACGCCCTGCGAGCCGGTGCGGGTCAGGCCGTCCACCACCCCGGCGAACAGCAGGCCGGTGACGATCAGGAAGAAGACGAGCGTGACGTAACCCACCGGCGACAGGAAGTAGCCGGTGAACTCGCGTTTGATGAGGGCTAGCAGCGGTCGCATGCGGTGAGTCCTTAGTCATCAGTCATCAGTCATCAGTCATCAGTCATCAGCCATCAGTCATCCGCTTTGTCGGTCTTCGCGCCTTTGCCGATCGACCGCAGGTAGGCGTTAAGCATGGGAACAAGGTTCTTGACGATGTCCCGAAGGCTGGAAGCCTGTTCCGGAGTGAGCAGCTTTCGGCGAACTGCTCGCCGCAACCAGTGCTGGGTTTCGTACAGCGAACCTCGGGCGATTCGGACGAATCGTTTGTTGTCCTGGTAGCGATACCGGCCTGTGCCCTCGGCAATGTTCGCCCCAATACTGTCGGCGGAACGGACCAACTGCTTCCCGATGGTGTCCTTGGCGAAGTTACCCCAGGTCGCCACCACGTCCCAAATCTCGTCCGCCAGTTGCTCGGCCAACTGGTACACCTTCAGATCCTGAAACCCCACGGTCGCCATCACCCACCTCCTCGTTTCGGAGCGAATGACTGATGACTGTTGACTAATGACTGCCTCGGGCGGCCTCGAACCCCGTCAGTTTCACGAACACGTCTTCGAGGTTGTCGGTGCGGTGCTTCTTGCGGATGGCGTCGAGCGTGCCGTCCTCTTCCACCCGCCCCTGGTTGATGATGACGGCCGAGTCGCACGTCATCTCCACTTCCGTGAGGATGTGCGTGGACAGCAGCATGGTGTGCTCGCGGCCGAGTTCGCGGATGAGTTTGCGGGTTTCACGGATCTGCGTCGGGTCGAGGCCGGCGGTCGGCTCGTCCAGGATCAGCACGGGCGGGTCGGCGAGCAACGCATCCGCCAGCCCGACCCGCTGGCGATACCCCTTGCTGAGCGTGCCGACGAGCTGCGTCCGCACGTCCGCCAGCCAGCACCGCTTCAGCACGTATTCGATCCGCTTCCGCCGCTCGCCCCAGCCCAGGCCCTTCAGCCCGGCGCGGAACTTCAGGTACTCGATCACTCGCATCTCGGGGTAGAGCGGGCAACTCTCGGGCATGTACCCGATGTTGCGGCGGGCGGCGATGGGGTCGCGGAATACGTCGTGCCCGGCGATGCTCGCCTTGCCCCCGCTGGCCGTCAGGAACCCGGCCAGGATTCGCATGGTGGTGCTCTTCCCGGCCCCGTTCGGGCCGAGGAAGCCGACCACGCGGCCCTTCGGCACCTCGAACGACACCCCACGCACCGCGGGGTACTCGCCGTAGTATTTGACCAGGTTCTCTACGCGGATCATGGTCCGTTCCGGGCGGTCGTCGGGGCTGCACGTCATCGAAGCATTACAACCGATAGGCACGAAATGCAGCCACGGCAAGGGGTCGCCCGGCCGGTTACAAGCGTGTGAGGGGATGTAATGAGCGACGGCGTTCGGTGTTCGCCCACCATCCACCGAGGTCCGCCATGTTCGCCGTTCCCCTACTCGCACTATGCCTTGCGGCCGATGCCGAACCGAAAACACACGAGTTCACCGTCGGTGACTTGAAGCGCGAAGCGGCGGTCTACGCCCCGGCGAAACCGGGCAAGACGGTGCCGGTGGTGTTCGTGTTTCACGGGCACGGCGGCACGGCGAAACACGCCGCCCGCACGATGGCCTTCCACACACACTGGCCGGAAGCGGTGGTGGTCTACCCGCAAGGCGTGCCGACGGTCGGCCAACTGACCGACCCGGAAGGGAAGAAAACCGGCTGGCAGGCGAAGGCGGGCGACAGCGACGACCGCGACGTAAAGTTCTTCGACGCGATGCTGAAGTGGGCGAGGAAGGAATTCCCGGTGGACGAGAAGCGGGTCTACTGCACCGGGCACTCGAACGGCGGCGGGTTCACTTACCTGCTGTGGAAGGAGCGGGGCGAGGCGTTCGCGGCGGTGGCCCCGAGTGCGGCGGTCGCCCGGTACATCCCCGACCTGAAGGCGAAGCCGTGCCTGCACGTCGCCGGCGAGACCGACCCACTGGTGAAGTACGAGTGGCAGAAGCTGGCGATGACGAGCGTGAAGAAGGTGAACGGGTGCGAGGAGACGGGCAAGGAGTGGGAGAAGGCGGGCATGCTGGTCGGCACCGTGTACGAGTCGAAGGGGGGCACGGCGTTCGTGTCGCTCACCGGCCCCGGCGGGCACGAGTACCCGGCGGACGCGCCGAAGCTGATTGTCAAGTTTTTCCAGCAGTTCAAGTAGCCGCGCGCCGTAGGCGATCGGCGGGGAGGTGCGACGCCCGCCCCCGCGGGGGCGGGGGGCCAGTACCCCCCCGGGACACC
>JANNDF010000125.1:0-2553 GCA_031387445.1 Planctomycetia bacterium | reverse complement strand
GCTCCGCGAGCGGATACCGGATTTCCGCTCGCGGAGCGAGCAGACCACATCCGGGGGGGGGTCCGGTCGGGGCGGCTGGTCGGGAAAGGAAAAAGGCTCAGACTGTGCGGACGTATTTACCGCCGCCAAAGTGTAAACTATACTTAGCGAATTCCGCGGTGCGCCGGATTACCCCCGGCCTCACCCTCCAGCCCGTGAGCGTGCGGCGTGAAGGCCATCATCTCCGACATCCACAGCAACTACGAAGCCCTCCAGGCGGTGCTCGCCGACATCAAGTCGCAGGGCATCACAGACATCTACTGTCTGGGGGACGTGGTGGGCTACGGCCCGAACCCGCGAGAGTGCATTGACCTGGTCATGGAGTGCAAGCTCGTGCTGATGGGCAACCACGACCAGGGGGCGATGTTCGACCCGGACGGGTTCAACGCCCCGGCCGAGCGGGCCATCTTCTGGACCCGTGCCCAACTGGAGTCCGGCCCGGACCCGCGGCCGGTGCGGGAGAAGCGGTGGGACTTCCTGGCCGAACGCCCCCGCCAGCACAAGGAAGAGCACCTGCTGTTCGTCCACGGGTCCGCCCGCAACCCGCTGAACGAGTACGTGTTCCCGGAAGACATCTACAACCAGCGAAAGATGGAACGGATCTTCACGCTTGTGGACAAGTACTGCTTCCAGGGGCACACGCACGTGCCCGGCGTGTTCACCGAGAACTACCAGTTCTTCAGCCCAGAAGACGTGAACCACGAATACAAACTGGACGGCCGCAAGAGCCTGTGCAACGTCGGCTCGGTCGGCCAGCCGCGGGACGGCAACTGGCGGAGCTGCTACGTGGTGCTCGACGGCGAGACGATCAAGTTCCGCCGCGTCGAGTACGACGTGGAGAAGACGATCAAGAAGATCTACGACATCCCCGAGCTGGAGAACTTCCTGGGAGACCGGCTACGGGAAGGGCGGTAGCATCTCAACTGGCGACGGGAGACATGCTGATGGCGAAGTCAGCCTCCATGCGAGTGTTCGAGATTGCGTGCGCAACCCTCGCCGTCGAATTGACGCCACACCGCTTCGTCTATCGAAAATCACATCGGGAGTTGCGGCGCGAAGGCAGGCTCTTTGAGCACCTCGTGACTTTCTCGACCTCACGCAGCATCAACTCCATTCCCGGCCACATTCACCTCGAAGTCCGCGCGACCGCTTGGAGCGAGGAACTTGCCCTGTACCGGAAGCAGGCCGGGATCAAACTCCCCGTCAACGAAGCGGTCCTCTTCTCGACCACTCTCGAGAACATCTTCCGCCCGGCACCTCCCTACGTGCGATACGACATCGGCGACGAGGAAACACGAGACGCGACACTCGCACGAATCGCCGTTGTACTCCGAACGGAAGCGTTGCGTGCGTTCGAGCTGGTCGAATCGCCGCTCCACTTGAAGAAGGCCGTTGAAGCAGGGGAGATGCCGGGCATCGACGAGGAAGGGGTTCGGGATTGTTTCGCGTGGTTTGATGCCACCGAGGAGCCTGGGCGTTAGTCACGGGGTCACGCCGGCTCGCACGTCCAACACGAACCTGGCGGCCTGTAGGTCGTGGTCGAGCGACCCGCAGGGGAGTGAGGCCCGACGGCAAATGAGACTCTCCGTCGGGCCTCACGCTCCCTGCGGGAGCCGTTCGACCGCGACCTACAAAATGGCCGCTTCACACTCCCGCATGTAGCGGATGCTCTCTATCGCAATCGTGTCCGGGTCGGGCGTGTAATCGAACACCTCCACCGACACCCAACCCGAATACCCCGTCTCCTTCAGCGCCGCGAAGATCGGTTTGAAGTCGGTGTCGCCAAAGCCCGGCCCGCGGAGGTTCGGGTCGTTGGCGTGGAAGTGGTACGTGTGGGCGGCGTACTCGCGGATGGTGTCCGGCGCGGACTTCGGCTCGGCGGTCATCGCCTTCACGTCGAGGTGGATCTTCACGTTCGGGTGGCCCAATCGATCGATCAACTCCGCCGCCTCCGCCGCTGTGTTCATGAAGTCCGTTTCCTTCGGCGTCAGCGGCTCCAGGCACAGCTTCACCCCCGTGTCGGTGAGCGCCGGCAGGCAGTGCGAGAGGGCATCGACGGCGAAGTCGGCGGCCTGCTCGCGGGTGTAGCCGTCGGGGATCTTCCGCTGGGCGGGCGAACCGAGGACGAGGATTTCGCCACCAAGGTCGGCGGCACAGCGGGCCAACTCCGCGAGGTACTCACCCGTCTTTTTGCGGATGCTGGCGTCGGCCGAGGTGAGTTGAAAGCCGGTCGTCTTCGCGAGCAGCCAGTGCAGGCCGATGAGTTTCACGCCCGCGGCTTCCGCCGTCCGCCGCAGCTCGCTCCGACGTGCCGACGACACGTCGGTGATCAGTGGGGCGAGGGTGAATGGGGCCACTTCGAGGCCGGTGTACCCGAGTTCGGCGATGCGGCCGCACACTCGGGCGTGGTCCCAGCCGTCGAACGTCTCGTTGCAGATGGCGTAGTTCATGGGTGTAAAGTAGGTGCCGCCTGCCGGGCGGCACTCGTGAAACAGAGGCCCGACCGTGAGGGAG
>JANNDF010000092.1:0-12552 GCA_031387445.1 Planctomycetia bacterium | reverse complement strand
GGATGAAGTGAACCGCGTCAAATCAGAGACCCGACCGTGAGGGAGGGTGCCAGAGCGTTTGGCACCCTCCCTCACGGTCGGGTCTCGGTGCCGAGGGATCTCTCAGTTTACGGCAGTTTGACGGTCTTCAGGCTCAGGCCTTTCTCCTTACCGTCCACCACGATCAGCGCGTGCTCGTCGTCCAGTTTGTCCAATTGGATCACCCCTTCCAGTTCCTTCACCGTCTCGAACGCGGTGCCTGCGGTGCCGCCCCCGCCGACCGCCTTGCCGATGTGTTCCGCCTTCTCGATCCCTTCCAGGGTGATCTTCATCACCCCGCGGGCGTTGTTCGCCATCAGCGCGTAGTCCTTCTTGTCCTTGGTGTACACGATGATGTCCAGCGGGCGATTGCGGTTGCCCAGTTCGGCCACCGTCGCCCCCTTCACCTTCGTGCCCGGCTTCAGGTCGGCCAGCGGCACCCGCACCAGCGGGGTGCAGGTGTACGACGCGATCAGGTAGTCGGCCCCGCTGATCTTGTACGGCGCGAACGTGCGGATCGGGGCGTTCGTCTCCGTCTTGTTGTGGGCGGCGTGGAAGATCTCCACTGCGGTGCCCTTGTCGGCGTCCTTGAACGGCACCGGAATGGTCCGCAGGGTGCTGGCGAACTCCTCGTTCGACAGCCCGGCCACCACCAGCTTGCCGTCCACATAGGCCATGCTGGTGATCGCTTCCGTCCGCTGTTTCTCGGTCGCGTTCGGCAACTTGTGGGTGGTGAACATCACGTCCTTGGTGGCGAACTCGGCCAACTTCTTGCCCGCCCGGTCGTACTTCATGAGCATGGCCCCGCCGGCCTTGCGGCTGGCCGCCAGGTACACGTTCCCGCTCGCCGGGTTCACCTTCACGTCGTTCAGCACCACGTCCTTCGCGTCCACCCCGAGCAGCCCGCCGGCCGCCTTGCCCAGGTCGTCCACGGCCACGTCGCCCTTGCCGCCCGCCTTGGTGTCGCCGGTGGCGATGGCGGTGATGCTGCCGGCCGTCGGGTCGCCGACGAACAGCACCCCGTCCGGGCCGAACGCCAGGGCGGAGATGGATTTGATTTCCGGCGTGCCCTTGCTCATCCCGGTCGTCAGGTCGGCCCCGACCGACGCCCCGGCCCCGACTCCGACCGCCAGCAGTGCGGCGAACAACTTCCGCATGGCAATCCCCCACGTATGGAAAGGTGGGCGGGTTTCCCCCGCCGGGGGTTCATCTTGCGCGGGAAGCGTGCCGGGGGCCAATGAGAAATCGGCGAGGCGGGCGGTAGGATGACCCGTGTGGCGAAGGCCGCAACCGGGGGCAACGATGTCGAGCCTGTGCGAAACGTGCGAACACGTGCGGGAGATTTGTACCGCACGGTCCGCGTTCTTGCTGTGCCAGTTGTCGATCACGAACACCGCGTTCCCGAAGTATCCGCCGCAGCCGGTCGTGCGGTGTGACGGCTACCGCCCCGCGACTGCCGTGACGGGTGTTCGGCTCCGTCCAGTTCAACCGGCCGACTTGCCCCGCATGTTCGAGATGCAACTCGACCCGGAATCGAACCGTATGGCGGTCACCAAGCCGCGCACCGCCGAGGTGTTCGACCCGCACTGGGCGAAGTCGCTGGCCGATCCGCGGTGCATCGCCAGGGTCATCGTCATCGGCGAAGCGGTCGTCGGCTACATCTCCTGCTTCCCGTCGGACGGTTTGGATCACGTCGGGTACTGGATCGACCGGGCGTACTGGGGGAAGGGCATCGCCAGCCGGGCACTGCACTTGCTGTTGAGTGAGGTGACCACCCGCCCGCTCTTCGCCGCCGCCGCGACCAGCAACGGGGCGTCGCTTCGGATTCTTCAGAAGTGCGGGTTTGTTGTCGAGCGGGTCGAACACTCGCCCGCGAGTGACCGCTACCCGGCGTGCGAGGTGGCCTATCTTGTGCTGCGATAAGAGGTGTCGGAAATGAAAGAACCCCTCGCACCGCAGGGGTGTGAGGGGTTCTGTTCGAGTTACCCGGCAAGGATTCGAACCTTGACGAAGAGAGCCAAAATCTCTTGTGCTACCGTTACACTACCGGGTACCTTTCTCCCACAATTTACCGTCGGCGGGCGTGGTTGGCAAGACCGTCCGTCATCTGCAATTCGGCCGTCACCCCAGCACCTTCTCCGGCTCGGCGAAAATGGCCGGCACGCCGCCGGTGTGGATGAACACCACCGCCGCCCCCGGCGGGTACTTCCCCGCCCGCACGTCGGCGATCAGCCCGGCGAGCGCCTTAGCCGAGTAGACCGGGTCGGTGAGTATGGCCTCGGTGCGGGTGAGCAGATTCAACGCCTCGCGGCCCCGCTCGCTCGGCAGGCCGTAGCCGGGTTCGATGTACGATTCGTCGGCGTCCACGTCGGCGGCGGTCAGGCGGTGCGGCACGCCGAGTAACTCGGCGGCGACGTTGGCGTCGGTCGCCAGTGCGTCGGGGATGCTCCACGGCCACGGCATCGGGCAGATGAGCCGGGCGGGGCATGGGAGGGTCAAAAGCTTCTTCGCCAGCGCCACGCCGGCACCAGTTCCACCCGACGATGACACATAGAGCGCGTCCGGCGACAGCCCTTCCGTCGCCAGTTGCTGCACGACCTCGGCCACGCACAGCACGTAGCTGACCGCCGCCCGCGGCACCACCGTCGGCCGGTGCCACGTGTACGGGTTCCGGCCGGCGGCTCGCAGTTCGTCCGCCTTCACCTGAATCAGTGCGTCGAGTTCCGGCCCGATTGCGGCGTCGGTGAACTCGACCTTCGCCCCGACGAGGTAATCGAGGAGCAGATTGCCCTGGGGTTCGGTGCGGTAGCCCGGCGTGCTGAGAAACAGCCGGCATTCGAGGCCGAGCTTCGCACACCCGGCGGCAGTCTGGCGGCAGTTGTTCGACTGCACGCCGGCCCCCCAGACGATCACGTCGCACCCGCGGGCCACCGCGTCGCCGAGCAGGAACTCGTTGTGCCGGGCCTTGTTCCCGCCGAGCAGCAAGCCGGTGCAGTCGTCGCGCTTGATGAACACCCGCACGCCCCCGCCGACGGCCGCCGAGAACCGCGGCAGCTCTTCGAGCGGCGTGGGCAGGTGGGCGAGCCGCACGCGGGGCAGGTTGGACGCGAGGGCGAACAGGTCGGCGGGCGAGAGCGGCATGGCGAGTCCGAGAAGCGAGGTGCTGAGATGGTAGCCGGTCGTGCCGTGCTTCACTCACTTTTCACTGGCGAGTCCGCCGACCGGCCGCGAGTTAACCACCCGGTGAATCGTAATACGGGTGGCCCATGCTGCGGTCGTCGCTCGCACTCGCCGCCGTACTGTTGCTGCCACTCGTCGCGCTCGCGCACGGCATGGGCACGGACGAGAATCGGCGTCAGAGGTGATTGATCGTGCCGCGGAAGGTGGTGGCGAAGATCGGAAATGACTGGAAGAGGTGGATTGAGCAGTCGAGAGGACGTGAGTGGGAAGGGCCATGCCCAACATCGCTCCGGGGCCAACCTTGCCCCTCCAGCGATGCGGCATGGAGGGGGAGTTACTTACTGGCGACGTGCTTCGCCATCACGTCGCACGCCTTCTGGCACTTCCGGCACTCGTCGGCACACGCCTTCATGTGCTTGTCGTCGGGGAACTTCTCGCAGGCCGTCGCACAGTGGTCGCAGGTCTTCGCACAGCAGTCGCAGATCATAGCACAGCACGGCCCGCCCCTGGCGCAAATCTGCGCGCAGGCGGTGCAGCACGTCGCACAGTCCTGACACTCCTTGAGCGTCGTCAGGTGTTCCTTCTTGCCCTCGGCGGTGGCGGTGGCACAGTAGGTCACGCAGGTGTCGCACACCCGCTGGCAATCGTTGCACGCCTTCGCACACGCTTCGTAGGCGACGGAGAGCTTGTCCTCGGCGGCGACCTTGTCGGCGGCGGCGACCATGCCGGGGCTGACGAACAGGAACAGGGCGAGGCCGAGGACGGGCAGACACAACTTACTCATCGGTGACTCCTGGCGGTGGACGGGTCGTGCGAGCCGGATAACCCGGCCTGCCAGCATTTCTGCTGCAACTCTTACGCCGTTTTAAGTTTTGGAATGAATTGCCGCCAAGACATCCAGTGAAGTGACTCGTGCCGCCGCCGTCTCACCGTGGCAGTTCTTCGAGTGGTGTGGGCCGGCGGGCGAACAGGTCGGCGGGTGAGAGGGGCATGGTCGGTCCGAGAAACGCGGTGGGGAGATGGTAGCCGGTCGTGCAGTCCTTCACTCATTTTTCACTGGCGAGTCTGCCGACCGGCCGCTAGTGTGACCTCCCGGTGAATCGTAATACGGGTGGCCCATGCTCCGTTCGTCGCTCGCACTCGCTGCCGTGTTGTTGCTCCCGCTTGTCGCGTCCGCGCACGGCATGGCCATGGACGTGAAGGTGAGCGGACAAACGGTGTCGATCGCCGTGTTTTTCGACGACGACACGCCGGGAGCCGGGGCGAAAGTGAAGGTGTTCAACGCGGCGAAGGGAGTGATCCTCGAAGGGACGACCGACAGCTCGGGGGCGTGGTCGTTCCCGAACCCGCCGCCGGGCGAGTACACCGTCCGTGCGAAGACGGACGACGGGCACGCGGCCAAAGCTGAGTTCACCATCTCCGCCGACCCGACGCCGGCCGATGCGTCTCCGACAGGCCCACCCCCCACGCGGGCAGATTTCACCGGCCCGCGGCGGTTGCTCATGCTCGGCGGCGGGTTGGTCCTCCTGTGTGCCCTGTTCGCCGGCTGGTACTGGCTCGGTCGAAGAAAGCGGTCGCCCGGATCGTCTGTCGAGTGACTGCCTTATATGCATCAGAGGTTCAAGATGCCCGCCGTTCGCTCCGCCGTTGTCGCGGCCCTGCTTGCCGCCTCCGTCGCCCACGCCCATTACCACATGCTGCTGCCGGGCAAGCACTCGGTGAAGGCCGAGGAGGAGGTGACGTTCACCTACCAGTTCGGCCACCCGTTCGAGCACGAGTTGTTTGACACGGCTGAGCCGGAGGCGGTGTACGTGATCGCGCCGGACGGCAAGAAGACCGACCTGAAGAAGACGCTGAAGAAGGTGGCGGTGGATGGCGTCGAGGACAAGAAGGTGACGGGATACACGTTCGCGTTCACCCCGCCGAAGCGGGGTGATTACGTGGTGGTGGCGGTCAGCCCGGCGGTGAAGGTGGAGGGCGAGAAACTGCCCCTGAAGGACGTGGCGAAGGTCGTGCTGCACGTGCAGACGCAGAACGGCTGGGACAACATCGCGGTGGGCGACACCACCGCCGCGTTCGACCTGCAACCGCTCACCCGCCCCTACGGGCTGACGCCGGGCACGGCGTTTCACGTGGACGTGTTGGGCGTGGACGCCAAGCCCGTCCGCCGGGCCGTGGTGGAGGTGGAGCGGTACAACCCGACCGCGCCGAAGGCGCTGCCGGCGGACGAGTTCGTCACCGCCACCCACCGCACCAGCCGCACGGGAACGGCCGTGGTCACGCTGAGCGAGGCCGGCTGGTGGGGCATCACGGCGGTGAAGGCGGACGACAAGGCGGAACACCGCTGCACCCTCTGGGTGCGTGTGGACGAGAAGGCGAAGTGAGTGGGGTTCCGGAATTGACCGCAGGGAGTCATCGGAATTCGATGCCAGCGGGCGGACCAGGGTGTGCCGACGGTTTCGGCACCCCACCGCCGCAATTCGGGAAGGAAGTGCAATGGCATGGGCGGCTCGCGGGACACTGGGATCGACCCCAGGTACGAAAGAACCACCCAATTCGGGTGAACGTTCAGAGCCGCTTCAACCCTATCGCGCAACGCCGTCGGATGGCGGTCGTACCCCCACGGATTACCGTCGAAGAACGCCACGAACTGCCCGCAGTGGGACAAGTCCGGGTCGATGACCTTGACCGGGGTCTGGTGATACCGAAGCCAGACCCCGTGGACTTGCTCGAACGTCGGAGGTGTCAGCCACACGCCCGCCTCCGGAGCGCCGGCCAGTTCGGCGTCGGCGGCACGACTGTCAGCGGGGTGTCCATTGCCGGCCCTCGTGTTCACCCGGTCACGGCGTTCCCGGTTCCACTCACCCGGCGATGTCGTCGGCCAGTTTGGCGATGGCGTCGTGCGTGAGGGTGAACGGCACCTGCTCGCGGGGGGTGCCGGCGGCGCGGTCGGCCTGGTAGCGGCTCACGCTCGCCTGATCGGTGCCCTTCAGCACCACCTCGTAGTAGCCGGCCACCCCACCCTTCACCGTCGGCGCGTCGCTCCGCAGCACGGCGGCGTTCTGAGTGGCGTCCACCTCGTGAACCTTCAGCCGCTCCAGCAACCCGGTGGCACGCTTCGCCACCCCTTCGGCCCACCCGCCCAGGGTGGCGCCTTCCGGCGCCGGGTCGGTGCGGGTCAGGTCGAGATGGTTCAGCCGCGCCCCGACGGTGTCGATGGTGCCGGCGTGGGCGGTGGCCGTCCAGCCGTTCGCGGTGGCGGAGCACTCGTGCGGGCCGTCGGTGTTCGCCGGCCAGTCACTGAGGCTTTTGTGCAGGGATTCGCCGAGGGTCATTGTCTGCTCCGATGACTTGTTTGGTGTGATCCTGCCCGTCGAAACTGAGCAGGGCGGGTTTGTCATCGACGACCGTTTCCAGGTGGACCGGGCGGCCCCAGACGAACCGCAGGTTGGCCAGCGTGTCCTGGGCCTCGTTCTGCTTCAACTCGACCCCATTATACCTGTGGCGGAGGAGCAACTCGCCGCGGTTGCGGTGGTTGCCGTTGATCACCTCGATCCACGGTTTGCCGAAGTTCGTCAGGCTGGCCAACAGCCGCTGCTTCACCTGTTCGAACTCGCGGCTCTCGATCACGTAGTTCTTCGTCGGCTGCTGGTAGGCGAAGCTGAACAGCTTGTGCTCGCGGCAGAACTCGGGCGTCAGGAAGGTGTCGATGAAGGTGATGTCGTTGTACACCTTCCGCACCTCGAAGATCTTCTGCCGCCCGAGGCCGGTCTGCTTGTCCCACGACCGCCGCTTGTCGGCGTCGTCGCAGTCCTCCCACTCGGGGCCGAACTGCCCCACGTTCCACCGCCGCTCGATGTCGCGGAGCAGTTCGATGCCCAGCTTGTACGGGTTCAGCCGCCGCCCGCTGGTGGCCATCGTGCCTGAGTGGTGGTCGGCGTAGTCGATCATCTCCGACGGCTGCAACACCTTGTTCGTCATAATGGTTGAATGCCAGAATGAGGCCCAGCCCTCGTTCATGATCTTGGTCTGGGCCTGCGGGTAGAAGTAGTAGGCCTCGTCGCGGACGATGCTCAGCACGTCCCGCTGCCAGTTCTTGAGCGGCGCGTGTTCGATCAGGAACAGCAGGATGTCCTTCTCCGGGTGGTCCGGGAAACTGGGCGAATCCGGCTGCGCCTTCACCGCGGCGGTGGCGTCCTCCTTCCCCTTCGGGTTGATGAACGCGTCCAGGTACGCCTTGCTCTTGAACTTGAGCGGCCGCGTCTCCTCCCCGTCCTCGTCGGTGGCCGGCTTGATCTCGAACTTGTTCGGGTCGTCCCGCCGCTTGATGGCGACGCTGTGGATGTCGATCAGGTCGTCGATGCTCTGGCAGCGGTCCATGAACGCCTCCACCTCGTCCTCGCCGAACCGCTCGACGTACCGGCGGATCCGCGACCCGTGGTTGGCGATCTCGTCCATCATCTTGCGGCTGGTGTGGGCGAAGAAGGCGTTGTGTTTGAAGAAGTCGCAGTGCCCGTACACGTGGGCCATCACCAACTTCTGATCGACGACGTGGTTGCACCGCATCAGGTAGGCGTAGCACGGGTCGTTGTTGATCACCATCTCGTAGATCTTGCTCAGCCCGTACTCGTACCCCCGCTTCAACTCCTCGTACTGCATGCCGAACGACCAGTGCGGGTAGCGGGTGGGGAACCCGCCGTACGCGGCGATCTCGTTCAAATCGTCCGCGTCCACCACCTCGAAGATGGTCTCGAAAAAGTCCAGGCCGTACCCGCGGGCGTACCCTTCGATTTCGTCCTTGAGGACGCGGAGGTGCGGCGGCAGGTTCGTGTTGTAAAAGTTGTTGCCCAGCGTCATGCCCGACACCCGGTAGGGGGTAAAGGGAGCCGCTGGAATTGTACCCGAACGGGGGGCGGGACGGCGCCGCTCAACGGCCGACGGTCAGGAAGGTCATGTTCTGCAGGTACTCCCGCTCGCCGGGAAAGATGAGGGCGTTCGGCCCTTGCAGGGCGTGGAAGGCGACGACCCCCGACGCCTTCACCTCGGACGGCAGGGCGGTGTACCCGGCGGTCAGGCGGAAGAACTCGAACGCCGCCTCCGGTTCGGACGCGCCGAACAGAGATGTGAGGAAGGTGGTCTTGCCGGTCGGCACTACGGTGAACTGGACGAACAGCGGGTCGGTGATGCCGAAGGCGCGGGCCGGGTGCGGGTAGCTGTACACGTGGTCGCCGTTCACCCCGTGCTTGAACCGCTTCACCTTCTCCAGGAAGTCGGCTTTGAACTCCGGCTGCACGGTCAGGATGCCTTGCCGCGGGCCGGCGATGGCGGCGGTGCGGAGCTTGGGGGCGGACACCCGCTTGACACCGAACAGCCGGCCGAGAAAGCGCATGAACTCGGTGCTCTGGCCGATCCGGCAGGCGCGGATCGCCAGGTGGTTCAGCTTCAACTCGCGGATGCGGACCAGGCTGTCGATCAGTTGTTCGCCCACCGCCTTGTTCACCTTCAGGTAGCCGGGGGACTTGTCCACGAAGTCCGTCTTGTGGAACGGGTCCACGTGCGGCAGGTAGGTCTGGACGAGGAACGGGTCGATGAAAGACGAGTCGCGCTCGAGCACGTCCAGGTGGTACGACAACTTGGCCGCCTCGGTGATGTCGAAGTCGTTCTTCGACTTCAGCCCGTGGACGGGGAACACGAAGTTGGTCGGCTCGGCGTGGGCGTAGATGAGGACGTTGGTGCCCTTCTTCACCAGCGCCGCCATGAGCGGGGCGAGTGTGGTCAGCGACATGCCGTTGATGGGCACCACTTTGCTGACGGACAGGTCGGTGTCGTGCGGGGCCATCCGCACCATCTTGGCGAGCTTGAAGTACGTCTCGAACCCGGCGAACCCGTGTTTGCCGGTGTCCACGAACACTGTCACTTCGTTACTCATGGCGAACAATCCGGTGTGGGGAGAGAACCCCGGAACGGGAGGTGCGGGCGGAGTGTACCACGTGCGGCCGGGCGGTCACTCAACGATCAGATGCGAATTGCGACCGCTGGGCGGACACACCGGCATCACTTGCCGGACGGCGCCTGCCACCGCCCGCCGTACTCGACGTGCAACCCCTTCAGGAAACGCTCCCAGTCGTCGGGGGTGCGGGTGGACGGGAACGGCTCCGGCTTCACCGGTCGTCCGCCGTCGGCCGCGTACACCAGTTTCAGGCGGCCGTTCGTCTGCACCTCGGCGATCCGCACCGGCTGCCACAAGTGGAAGGTGTCGGCGTCTACCGTCACCCGCCCGGTCGGCCCGTCGAAACTCCGCCCGGCGACGGCCGCTCGCACCTTGGCCGGCTCGGTACTGCCGGCGGCGGTGGCCGCCTTCGCCCACAGGTGGACCCCGGCGTAGGCGGACGCCATCATGTCGGTGGTCGGCCGGTCGGACCCGAACCGCTTGCGGAACTGGTCGCGGAAGGCGCTCGGCTGGTCGGGCAGGTCGAAGTAGGTGCCGGCCAGCAGGTCGCCGACCACGTCCGCCGGCTTCAGGACGGTCAACTCGTTGGCCGTCAGGCTGACCGACAAGACGGGCGTGTGCGACAGGCCAAGCAGGTCTTCCTTCGCCCGCAGGTCGCGGTAGAAGGCGAACGCCGAACTGCCGTTGATGGTGTTCAGCACGGCGTCCGGGCGGGTCTCCACGATGTCCGTCACCGTCTTCGCCCAGTTGTCGTCGCCCAGCGGCCGGTACGTCTCGCCCACCACCTCCGCCCGGTCGGCGTACTTCGCCCCAATGTGGTCGCGGATGATGGCGTTGGCGCTCCGCGGGAACACGTAGTCCGACCCGACCAGGTACAGCCGCTTCGCCCTCCGCTCCGTCACCAGGAAGTCTACGGCCGGCAGCAGTTGCTGGTTCGGCGCGTGCCCCAGGTAGACCACCGCCGGCGACTGCTCCAGCCCCTCATACTGCACCGGGTAGAAGAGCAGTCCGTTGTGCCGCTCGACCACCGGGCGGACGGTCTTCCGCGAGGCGCTCGTCCAGCAGCCGAAGATGACCGGCGCCTTCTCCAGTACGGTCAGCCGCTCGGCTTCGGCCGCGAACACGTCCGGGTCCGACTTGCCGTCCACGACCAGTGGCACCAGCTTCCGCCCGTTCACCCCGCCGCCCGCGTTCACCTCGTCGATGGCCAACAGGGTGGCGTCGATCACCGGATCTTCGCTCAACTTCATGCTGCCCGACTGTGAGTGCAACACCCCCACCCGAACGGGCGAGGTGTCGGGCGGCACAACCGGGGCCGCGGCCGGCCAGCGGGCGAACACCACCGCCACCACTGCACAGAGACCGACGGCGAGCACCGCCAGCAAGCAGTCCCACCGGCGGCGCATCCGCCGCCGGGGCGGGGGTCGAAGGCCAACCGCCTCGGTCGGAACGGCCACCACGGGCATCGGGGTGGTCGCCGCCAGCATGGAAGACGGGTGCGGGTCGGCGGGGGCCGGTCGGCGGGCGGATTTTGCCGGTTCGGCGGCGGAGAGGCGGAAGCCTGGGATGGCGACCACCCCGGACGCCCCCCGCGGGTGGAACTCGACCCCCCGTTCGCGGAGGATGTCGGCCAGTTCTTCGGCCACCTCGGCGGCCGACGCCGGGCGGTCGGCCGTCCGCTTGGCGAGCAGGCGGTCGAGCAGGGCGGACACCCGTGGCGGCACGTCCGGGTTCACCACACCCACCGGGATGTGCGGCTTGATGGCCGACGCCACCAGCGCGGCGGTCACGCTCGATCCGGTGAACGGCATGCTGCCGGTGAGCAGCGTGTACAGGGTGACGCCGAGGGAGAACAGGTCGGAGCGGTGGTCGAGCGAGTCGCCCTGGGCCTGCTCCGGCGACATGTAGTGCGGGGTGCCGATGACCGCCCCGCGCATGGTCAGGTGGCCGGCCGTCTGCGACTGGCGGGCCAACCCGAAGTCGAGCAGCCGCACCCGCCGGATGCCCCCGCCCGGCTCCGGTTCGATCCACAAGTTGGCCGGCTTGATGTCGCGGTGGATGAGGCCGACGGCGTGCGCGTCGGCCAGCCCGAGGGCGGTCTGCCGGGCCACCTCCAGCGCCTCATCGACCGGCAACATACCCCCCCGCGACAACCGCTGCTGGAGCGACTCGCCGGCCAGCAGGGGCATTTCCAGGAAGGGTAGGCCGCCGTGCTCGCCGACGGCGTAAATGGGCACCGTGTAGTCGGAGGGGACGGCGGCGGCCGCCTTCCCCTCGCGGACGAACCGCCGCCGGTGCTCGTCGTTCGCCGCCAGTTCCGGGCGGAGGATCTTCAGCACCACCGCCCGGTCCAGTTCCTCGTCGAACGCCTCGAACACGAACCCGGCCGCCCCCGCCCCCAGGAACCGCACCACCGGGTACGGGCCGAACTGCCCCATCAGCCCGGCCGCCGTCGGCGGGGCGAGGAACGGGAACGACGCCGCCAGCGTCACCGCCGGGTCGATTCCGGTGACGGCCGTCAGGCGGGTCATGTCGGCGTGGGTCGATGGGACTTCAGGCGCGCGTGCCATTCCATTGCTCAGGCGGAATCAACCACCCCGTAGCGTAGAACACGATCCAAAGAAGGTGAGCCGGACGGCGACCTGTTTTAACAGTCTGTCATCTGTCCGGTTCAGCGGATGAAATGCCGCCGGCCGTCGTCGCGAGCCAACGTCATCACCCCCCACAACCCAGCGACCAACCCCGGCACGCAGCAGAACAGCCCCAGGTTGAAGATCGCCACCACCGACCCGAGCATGGCCAGCCAGTACCACCGTCCGAACAGGATGGCCAACCCGCCGCCGACCATCACCAGGCTGACGATTGCGAACACGGCGTGGTAAGGCCCCACCCACGGGGCCGTATTCTCCGCCCGCACCCGGTCGATCTCCTCCTGTTGCGCCGCCCCCACCGCCGTACCCATCACCGCCGCGAACGCCTCTCGCGGGTCTTCCGGCTTCCCCTTCGCCTGCTGGGCCGGGGTGCCGGTCTCGTCCGCGTTCCGCAGGTAATCCAGGAACAGCCGGGAGATGCGCACGTCCCCGCCCGGCTCGAACAGGGCGGTGACGGCGACGTAACCGTTGGAGAAGAACCCGCCCGCCCCGAGGATGAGCAGCGCGAATCCCGGCACCAGGAACATGCCCGGTACGCGGCCGGTCTTCACGGCCGTGGTCGCGGTCGGTTTTCCGTCCGAACCCAGAGTGACGGCGATGCCGGTGCGGCAGTGCGGGCAGGAGAGCGGCTGGCCGAGCACCGCGGCGGGCAGGTTGAGCGGCTTCCCGCACAGCGGGTTCGGGCAGGCGATGACGAAAGAAGACATCTCAATGGGGTATGGAATGGTAGCCGAGAGGTGTAGTGCGAGGTGG
>JANNDF010000084.1:0-5141 GCA_031387445.1 Planctomycetia bacterium | reverse complement strand
CGGGCGGCGGCGCGGGCGGCCACCGGCGACTCGCCCGCCTCCAGCTTCAGGTCTCGCATCAGCCGGTTGGCCCGATACCGCACCTCGGCGTCGCCGGAGGTGAGGGCGGTGCGGATGGACGGCTCGGCCGGCGCCCCGATCTTGCTCAGCGCTTCCTCCGCCGCCAGCCGGGTGTCGAAGTCGGTGTCGCTGCCCAGTTGGGAGACGAGCGTGGTGATCCGCTTGGCCCGGTCCTTCACCTCCTCGGGCGACTGGGTGGTCTGCGGCAGCCGCTCGGCGATCAGCGGGACCGCCTCTTTCGCCCCACCGAGCAGCCCGCGGACGGCCGTGCCCGCCTTCGCCCGGTCCTTCTCGAACAGGTCTTCCCACAGGGCTTCGCGGTACTTCGGGTCGAGCGAGAAGCCGGGTTTGGTGCGGCCGAGGACGGCGTCCGAGGCGGCGTCCAGGTCCTCGATGCTGCGGCCGAGCATGACGTGATCGAACAGCCCGTGCTGCCCGTCGAACGTGGTGAACGCCATGCCGGTGAGGGTCATCGGCTGGTTGTTGTTGTCCTTGAACAGGTCGCGGGTGACGACCGTCCACTCTTTGGGGGTGGTGTTCGCCACCTCGATACTCGGCTGCCAGTTGAGCACGTTTTTGCCCGCGTGGTAGCGGACGATCCAGGTGCGGTTCTGGTCGTGCAGTTGCACCGCGATGCCGTCCCCGCCGGACTTCTTCCACGCGAACCGGATGTACCGGTACTCGCCCGGCCCGCTCGGCTTCTCCTTGATTTGCCAGCTCCACCCCGGAATGCGGGCGCTGTGCCGCTGCATCGGCGTCACCCGTAGGGCGGACGCGCCGGAGTACACGTCCACGTCCTCACTGGTCGCGTTGGACGCCTGCTGGGAGCCGTCGAAATCGTTGTTCAGGTGGGTGAGCAGGAGGTGGGCGTCGTCTTCCAGCAGGGGGAGGACCGGCGGCTTGTTGTCGTACTTGAGCGGCTGCGGCGGCTGTTGCGCGACCACGGTTGCCACCGCCACGGTCGCCGCCAGCACCGCCAACCCGAACGCACGTCGCATGGCCCGCCCTCCGAGGACTTCCGACGGTCATGATACCCGAACGCCGGCCGAACGGATGCGCCGCGGGTGTAACAGGTGGGGGAAGAGGCCAGGCCGAGTGCCATTCCTGGAACCGCCGGCGTCAGCCGGCCGGGTGGGCACGCCGCCTGGAACCGCCGGCGTCAGCCGGCCGGGTGGGGGGCGTGCCAGACGAGCAGCGGGGTTTGTTGTTGCAGAACATACTCCACACCGGCCGCGACCGCTTCTTCACTCAACAACCGTCGTGTGGAGCCGCGTTCGGCACACCACCGGCCGAGTCTGCCTGCGTGCCGGTTCAATCGCCTGCTACAGTAGCTCTTCAGATCGCGCAGCAGATCGGTGCCGCTCACAGTGTCCGCCGCCGTTGTCACGAGGTGTATGTGATCGACCAAGATGGCAACGGCGGTCAGTGACCACCCGCGGAACCGACATGTCTCCTGGAGTTGTGCGAGAAGCTCTTCCGCCTGCGGCACGACCAGATTCACCTGCGGCACCCGCAACTGGTCACTCGCGTACTTTTGAAGTGCCGGCTGAGCATCCGCGGTCGAAGTGCCGAACTGGTTGTCGATTCGCCGATGGCCATCTGGGTTGCGGTATTGACCGACGAAGCCGGGTTGCCCGGGTAACCAGGTGCCATAGGTCCGCCAGGTGACGAGCCAAGTTTCGGTCATCGGACACCCGGCCGGCTGACGCCGGCGGTTCCAGGTACGCTCCCACCCGGCCGGCTGACGCCGGCGGTTCCAGGTACGCTCCCACCCGGCCGGCTGACGCCGGCGGTTTTAGGATCCCCGCCCCGGCAGGGCCAGCGGTTCGCCGAGCGGCCCCACGGAAGTGACGAACGCCAGGAACTGATCCAACAGGCCGCCACTGCCACCGGCCCGCCCGCGGATGGTCAGCGCCTGGCGCTCCACCCGCACCGACCCGGCGAACCCGGTCAGCGTGATCTCGCACGCGCTGCCGTCGCTCTCGACGCTCACCTTCCGCCCGGCGGCCGGGCTGTCTTCCAGGCGGTCCACCAGGTCGCCCACGTCCACGGGGACGGCGAACTCGAACGCGAGCTGGTCGAACAGCTTGCCGAACACCGCCTCGAACGCGGCGCTCCTCACCACGTCCACGTCGGCCACCTGCCCGACCTCCCGCCGCCAGACCACGTCCGTCGGGCTGTCGGGGTCCTGGGCCACGCTCACCGTGTACTCGAAGTCGGGCGTGCGGAGGCTGCCGTACCCGTCCTGTCCGGCCGTCGTGTCCACGTCCCGCCGCTTGTACCCGAACCCCTCCCGCACCGCCTCGTAGACTCCGTCCAGGTCGGCCCGCACGTCGTCGGCCGCACACTTGGCGATGAACTTCCGCGTGCTCGGGCCGGTCGAATCGGGCATGCGGAACGACTTGCGGAAGCCGGTCAGGTCTTTCACCCGCCCGCGAGCCTCGGTGCGGAAGGCGATCCGCCGCAGGCGGGCCTGGTCGAGCAACCCGCCGCCGGTTCGGGCGGCCAGCAGCGGGGTCAAATCGGCCACCACCAGCCCGCCGTTCTGCTCGCCGAACAGCCGCGGCGACTGCACCGGCGGTCCGGTGAAGTGCTTCCGCACCACCCGCGGCAGTTCGTCGTCCAGGTAGCGTTGCAGCGACACGCCGGTGATGGTGCCGTCGGGGGTGACCGCCTTCGCCGCCCGCCCGCCGAGAGCTTCGAGCACCAGGTGCGTCCACACGCTCGCCTTCAGCGGGGTGGCCATCAGCGACTCTTCGCCCTCGGTGGTGGCGGTCAGGCACACTCCCTTCGGGGAGTCGTCGAACAGGCGGGCCAGTTGCTCGAAGTCGAGTTGGCCGTCCACGCCGGCGGGGTGAGCCGCGCTCGGCTTCGGGCCGCTGCCGACGTCCAGCAGGAACACCACCTGGGCGGCCTTCGACGCCAGCAACTCCTTCACCAGCCCGCCGACCGACACGCCGCTGTCCACCAGGTCGTCCGGCAGGGTGTCCCACGCGGCCAGCACGCCCTCGCCCTTGTGGCGGAACCCGTGCGCGTCCACCCACACCAGCAGTTCGTCGCCCTTCTTCATCTGCTTCTTCAGCTTCCGCACGCGGGACAGGATCGCCCCCTGTGTGGCGTGCGAGCCGACCAGCACGAACTGATTCTTCTTGGCGTACCCGACCGCGGCGAGCGCGTCGGCGGCGGCCTTCGCCCCGGCCTCGGCGTAGGGCACCGCGCCCAGGGTGCCGTCCTGGTACGTGTCGATGGCGACGAGTAAAGCCCAGCGGTCAGACACGGCAGCACTCGCGGAGTAGAACAGGTGCAAAATTGTAGCGCAGTCGGCACCAGACACAACGTCGGATGCGGGCGGTCGCAGGCAATCCTCACGCAACCGACACGGCGACTTCACAGGGAGACGGAGATGCGGACAGTCGATGTCATCCGCACCAAGCGCGACGGCGGCGAACTCTCCGCCGAGCAGATCCGTGCGTTCGTGTCCGCTGCCGCGACCGGCAGTTGGCCGGACTACCAGCTCTCCGCCCTGCTCATGGCCATCTTCTTGAAGGGCATGACGGCGAGCGAGACGGCCACCCTCACGCGGGCGATGGCCGACTCGGGCAAGGTGCTCGATCTGTCCGACATCCCCGGCGTGAAGGTGGACAAGCACAGCACCGGCGGCGTCGGGGATAAGGTGTCGCTCGTGCTGGCACCGCTGGCGGCGGCGTGCGGGGTGACGGTGCCGATGATGTCCGGCCGCGGGCTGGGGCACACCGGCGGGACGCTCGACAAGCTCGAAGCCATCCCCGGCTTCCGCACGAACCTGAGCGAAAACGAACTGCGGGCGGCGCTGAAGAATGTCGGCTGTGGAATGATCGGCCAGAGTGCGGACGTGGCCCCGGCGGACAAGAAACTGTACGCCCTCCGCGACGTAACAAGCACCGTCGAGAGCATCCCGCTCATCACCGCCAGCATCCTGAGCAAGAAGATCGCCGAGGGCATCTCTGGGCTGGTGATGGACGTGAAGTGCGGCCGCGGGGCGTTCATGAAGACGCTGCCGGAGGCGAAGGCACTGGCGGAGTCGATTCAGCGGGTCGGCACGGCGAACGGGCTGACCGTGCGGACACTGATTTCAGACATGGACACCCCGCTGGGGAGGGCGGTCGGGCACTCGCTGGAGGTGATGGAAGCATTGCTGATACTGGAGGGGAAAGGCGCACCGGATCTGAAGGA
Source organism: Planctomycetia bacterium (assembly GCA_031387445.1). Classification (GTDB taxonomy): domain Bacteria; phylum Planctomycetota; class Planctomycetia; order Gemmatales; family Gemmataceae; genus JALHQU01. The sequence continues at coordinate 869 of JANNDF010000084.1, read as the reverse complement.
GTTGTGTCTGAAACAGGCCGTCATGATGGCGGAGTTGGCGGGTATTGAAGACGCCGAAGCGAAAGCCCACGAAGCGCTGGCGAACGGTTCAGCGTTGAAGAAGTTTCGGCAGATGGTGCAGCAACAGGGCGGCGACATACGTGTGGTGGACATCCCCGACTTGTTGCTCGCGGACATGGATGTTGAGGAGGTGATGGCCGACCGCGAGGGATTTGTCGCCGACATCGACCCGTATGCCGTGGGAGTGGCGGTCGCGCTTCTGGGCGGCGGGCGGTTGAAGACCACGGACGCCATCGATCCGGCGGTCGGCGTGATGGTCAACGCCAAGCGGGGCGAGCGGGTGGATGGGGTTTGGCCGGTGTTTCGGGTGTACCATCGTGGCGGGCGCGGGTTGTCGGAAGCACTCGACCTTCTTCGAGGAAGTTTCCGCATCACCGACACCCCGCCGCCGGCGATGCCGTTGATCTTGGAGGAACTGAGATGACCGACGCTTTGATCGCCGCGGCGAAGGCGGCCCGCGAGGTGGCGTTCGCCCCGTACTCGAAGTTCAAAGTCGGGGCCGCGCTGCTGGCGGACGACGGCACCGTCGTGACCGGGTGCAACGTCGAGAGCGCGAGTTACGGGCTGACGATCTGTGCCGAGCGGGTGGCCATCGTGAAGGGCGTGAGCGAGGGGCGGACGCGGTTCGTGTGCGTGGCGGTGGTGGCCGACACGGACACCCCGACCCCGCCGTGCGGGGCGTGCCGCCAACTGCTGTGGGAGTTCGCCCCGGATGCCGAGGTGATTCTCGAGAACCTGCACGGGAAGCGGAGCACGTTCACGATGCGGGAGTTGCTGCCGTACGGGTTCGACGGGGGATTCCTGACGTA
>JANNDF010000077.1:0-11770 GCA_031387445.1 Planctomycetia bacterium | reverse complement strand
CAGGGCTGCATCCGAATTGAGGTTGGTGAAGGGGAGGAGTCTGGGTATCGCCCTCGGACCTGCGGAGGCCGTCCCATGCCCGCCCCATTGTCCCTGCTCGAAGCCCTCGCCCTGGTGCCCGACCCGCGGAGCCGGCACGGCCGCATCCACCCGCTGGTGGCCGTCCTCGGGTTGACCGTCACCGCCCTGATGGCGGGGTGTCGGTCCCTTGACGCGATCGCCCAATTCGGCCGGGACCGCGGGAACGCCCTGGCCTTCCCGCTCGGCTTCCGCCGCGGCAAGACGCCGAACAAGTCGGCCCTCGGCAAGATCTTCCGCCGCCTCGACGTGCCCGCCCTGGACACCGCCCTCCGCACCTGGCTGACCGCCCGCGGGGCCACCACCGGACACCTGGCGATGGACGGCAAGGTGCTCACCGGCAGTGCCGACGGCCAGGTCCCGGGGCGGCACCTGGTGGCCGCCTACGCGACCGAACACCAGGCCGTCGTCGGCCAACTGGAGGTGGCCCGCACCACCAACGAGCACAAGGCCGCGCTCACCCTGCTCGGGGTGCTGCCGCTGGCCGGGCGGGTGATCACGGCCGACGCCATGTTCACCCACCGGGACGTGTGCGACACCATCACCCACGCCGGCGGGGACTATCTGCTCGCGGTGAAGGACAACCAGGGGAACCTGAAGGCCGACCTGGAACAGGAGTTCGCCGACGAGGCGAACCGTTCCCCCCTACGAGCGGCGGCGGCGTGACGCCGAGCGGCAGACGGCCACCACCGTGGACAAGGGGCACGGGCGGGTCGAGCGGCGGACGCTCACCAGCACCACCGCCCTGAACGCGTACCTGGGGGACTGGCCGAAGCTGGCCCAGGTGGTGCGGGTGGAGCGGGAGCGACGGGTGACCACTCGCACGTCTTCCGCGATTCTTCCGCGATTCGTTCCGCGATATCCGCTTTTCAAGGGGTGTTGACGCATCGGATGCAACGGCTTGCAATGCGGGTGAGAAGTGGTAGAATGTCTAAATTCCCAGGGAAACCGGTGTGTTTTGGCGGCCCCCAGACCTTGCCTGTTAATCGGCTGGTCGTTGGTTCGAATCCAACCGGGGGAGCTTGCCGTCGTTCCAACCCCTGCTGACAACCCCCGTTGTCACGCAGGGGTTTTTCGTTGACGTCACCACCTACTCCGCAATTCCTTACCGCCCTCACATTCGGCGGCTTCACGGTCACGACGGCGAGTGCCCGACAAGCCAGTGGTCGCCAAGCCCATCCGCTCGACATGAGTGACGCTGAGTCACGACGGCGACGCATCGCAGCCCCCCACGACAATCCGTTGGCCGACGAAGCCGCCTCGCGGAACGGCCGAAAAATCCTCCGCCTCCGCGCGCCCGATCCCTCACGCCGATGCGTCTGAGAGTATATCCCCTCCCCGGAGGCATCGTGTGTTCGCCCGAAAACCGATCACTCACTACCACCGCGACACCGGCCTCCGCCGCGCCCTCGGCCCAGTGGCGCTCACCACCCTCGGGGTGGGGGCGATCATCGGATCGGGCATCTTCGTCACCACCGGGGAAGTGGCGGCCAAGAACGCCGGACCGGGGGTGGTGTTGGCGTTCGTGGTGGCCGGTGTGGGGTGCGCGCTCGCCGCACTGTGTTACGCCGAACTCGCCGCCCTCGCCCCGTCGGCAGGCAGCGCGTACAGCTACGCCTACGCCACCCTGGGCGAACTCGCCGCGTGGATGATCGGCTGGGATCTGATCCTGGAGTACGCCGCCGCCGGGGCGTACATCGCGGTCGGCTGGTCCGGGTACTTCGACCACCTGCTCGGAACGCTCACCGGCTATCACCTGCCGGCTGAGATCACGGCCGACCCGTTCAGCTCCAAAGGCCAGTCGTGGTTCAACCTGCCGGCGGCGGTCATCATGGGCGTGGTGGCACTCGTGCTGGTGCGGGGGGTGAAAGGGTATGCCTGGGCAAATGCCATCCTCGTCGCGGTGAAGGTGGGGGTGGTGCTCTTCGTGATTGTGGCGGGGGTGTGGTTCATCGACCCGACCAACTGGACCTCCATTCCCCCCGATGCCCGCCCACGGGTCGATGACCCGGCCAAAGACTGGGGGCTGCTCGGCACGCTTGGCCTTCACCACTGGTTCGGCGGGGCGGACGACTCCGTCCGCAGTTCGTTCCTGCCGTTCGGCCTGTCCGGGGTAATGGTCGGTGCGGCGGTGGTGTTCTTCTCGTACCTCGGGTTCGACACCGTGTCCACGCACGCTGAGGAAGCGCGAAAGCCGGCACGCGACCTGCCCATTGGCATCCTCGCCTCGCTGGTGATCTGTACGGTTCTGTACATCGGCGTGGCGGCGGTGCTCACCGGCATGGTGCCGTACCCGCAGATCGACCCAAAGGCGGCGGTGGCCGACGCCTTCACCCGACAGGGGGAAAGTGGCGCGTGGTTCCCCAAGGTGGCCGGAATCCTCATCGGGGCCGGGGCGTTGGCGGGGATGACGAGCGTGCTGCTGGTCACGTTCCAGGGGCAAGCCCGCATCTTCCTGGCGATGGCACGCGACGGGCTGCTGCCGAAAGGGGTGTTCGCCGCTGTTCACCCGCGGTTCCGCACCCCGCACATCTCCACCATGCTGACTTGCGGCCTGGTGGCAGGAGTCGCTGCATTCACCCCGGCCGAGGCGCTGGGCAATCTCGTGTGCATCGGCACACTGCTCGCATTCGCGGTGGTGTGCGGGGCGGTACTCGTGCTGCGATTCACTCAGCCCGGCCTGACCCGCCCGTTCCGCTCCCCGCTGGCGTGGGTAGTCGCCCCCCTCGGTGTGCTGGTAAACGTCGGCATGACCCTGTTCCTTCCCGTCGAAACGTGGGTGCGGTTGGCGGTCTGGCTGGCCCTGGGGTTGGGCGTGTACTTCGCCTACGGCCGGCGGCACAGCGAGCTACGGAAGGCGAACCGGTTGGAGGGCGTGGCATGACCACCTTCACCGAACGACTGGTCGGGTCGCAGGCGGGGCGGGTGATGGCGGACGCGGCGTTCGCCCGCTACGCCCGCCGACGGGTGCGCTTCCTCGACACCACTGATGCCGCTGAGCTTCAACGGCGGACACTCCTGCGGTTGGTGCGGGCGGCTGGCGACACCCGGTTCGGCCGCGATCACGACTTCCGGCGAATCCGCACAGTCGCCGACTACCAGGCGCGAGTGCCGCTGCGTGGGTACGAGGCGTTCTGGGCGGACTACTGGCAGCCGACGTTCCCGAACCTCGAAGGGGTGACTTGGCCCGGCTCTGCACCGTACTTCGCCACGTCGTCTGGCACCACGAGCGGGACGACCAAGCACATCCCCGTCACCCGGCCGATGCTGGCGTCGAACCGGAAGGCGGCATTCACCCTGGCGGCGCTGCTGCTGGCCGCCGACCCGCACGCCCACCTGCTTCGCGGCTACTCGTTCCTGCTCGGCGGCAGCACCGCCCTACGGCGGCTGGCGAACGGCAGTTTGTACGGAGACCTGAGCGGCATCGCCGCCCACCGCCTGCCCCCGGCACTGCGGCCGTTTTCGTACCCGCCAGCCGAGTTGGCCCTCCTCGATGACTGGGAAACGAAGGTAGAGATCTTGGCGGAGCGGAGCGTGAATCTGCCGATCACGCTCATCAGTGGTGTGCCAGCGTGGCTACTCACGTTCTTCGACCGACTGCTGAAAGTGGCTGACAAGAGCCGCGTGTGCGACGTCTGGCCGACGCTGCGAGTGGTCGTCCACGGCGGGTGCCGGTTCGACCCGTACCGCCGGCAATTCCGGACAGTGCTGGGAGATGACTCGGTCCGCCTGCTCGACACCTACCCGGCGTCGGAGGGGTACGTCGCTACCGAAGACCCGCGGTTCGGGCGGCTACGGCTGATCCCCGACCACGGCATCTTCTTCGAGTTCATTCCGGTGACGGAACTGAACGCCGGCAAGCCCACGCGGCACACGCTCGCCGATCTGGAACCGGGCGAACGGTACGCCGTCGCCCTCACCACCTGTGCCGGGCTGTGGGGCTACCTGCTGGGGGATACCGTCTGCTTCGACCGCCGCGACCCGCCGTTGTTACGGTTCACCGGGCGGACGACGGACTGTCTGTCGGCGTTCGGCGAACACCTGATCGGCGACGAGGTGGAAGCGGCGGTGGCGGCGGCGGCCGCAGCGATCGGCGTGATGGTCGCCGACTTTCATGTCGGCCCGGTTTTCCCCCCCGACACCGCCCGGCCGGGGTACCATCGGTTCCTGATCGAGTTCACCCACCCCGTCGCCGCCCTGACGACGTTCGCCGACCGCCTCGACACCGAACTCCGACAGCGAAACGCGAGCTACGCCGACTACCGGGTGGGCGGTGTCAGTCTCGGCTCACCGGAGGTCGTGGCGATCGGTGGCGGAGGGTTTACGGCCTGGATGAAAGCACGGGGGAAGGCCGGCGGTCAGAACAAGGTACCCCGTATGGACGGCACGGGAACCCGCACGCAGGAAATTGTCCGCTGGCTGACCGAGGCCGGTTTCGCCTGACCACGCGAGACGCCGATGACTGATTCGCCTGACTGGCAGGCCGACCGCGGTTACCTGCTCGTCCTCGCCCGCCTGCGGTTGCCGGCGTGGTTGCGGGCCAAAGTGGAGCCGTCGGATGTGGTGCACCAGGCGCTGCTCCGTGCGCACGCCCACGCCGACCAACTACGGGCCGTCAGCCCGGAGGGCCGGCGGGCGTGGCTGCGGCAAATCCTGGCGAACGCGATCTCCGATGCCGGTCGCCGATTCGCCACCGCCGGACGGGACGCCGGGCGAGAGGACGCCATTCGCCGCGGGCTGAACGAGTCGTCCGCGCGGCTCGTAGCCTGCCTCGCGGCCGACCAGTCGTCACCGAGCGAGCGGGCCGACCGACTCGACGAACTGGTGCGGTTGACCGCCGCAATCGCCAATCTTCCCGCGGACCAGCGGACTGCAGTCGAGTTGAAACACCTGGAGGGGTGGCCGGTGGACCGCATCGCCGACGAGATGGGCAAGACGCCTGTGGCGGTGGGCGGGTTGCTGCGCCGGGGGATGGCCGCGCTGCGGGAGACGCTGACCGAGGGCCGCTCCAATGACTGACGACCGCGAGACCCGCCTCGACCGGGCGTGTGCCGACTTCGTGCGTGCCACCGACGCCGGCCGACCGCCGGACCGCGCCGCGTGGCTGGCCGCTCACCCCGACCTGACGGCCGAACTGTCCGACTTCCTGGCCGGGTATGGGGCAGTCGAAGGGCTGCTCGCCCCGCTCCGCGACGACGCGAACGCCACCGTTGATCGACAGGCGACGGTCGCCGACCCGGACATGCCCACGTTCCCCGAGGGGTACGAACTGATCGAGCGACTCGCGTCCGGTGGCATGGGGGTGGTGTATCGGGCGCGACAGGTCGCGCTGAAGAGGGAAGTGGCGCTCAAGATGATCCGGGCCGGGGTGCTGGCGGGTGACTCGGCCGTGCAACGGTTCCGGATGGAAGCGGAGGCCACCGCTGGGTTCAAGCACCCGCACATCGTCCCGGTGTACGCGGTGGGTGTGACCGCCAGCGGGCAGCCGTTCTTCAGCATGGAACTGATTGACGGCTCTACGCTCTCAAAGTGGCTGGATGACGGTCGCACTTCCGGGCGGTTGTGTACCGAGGCCGGTGTGCGGGAAGCGGTCCGTCTGCTCGCGGCGGTCTGTCGAGCAGTCCACTACGCCCACCAGCGGGGGTACCTGCATCGCGACCTGAAGCCGGCGAACGTGCTGGTCGACACGGCAGGTGTGCCGCACGTGACCGACTTCGGGCTGGCCAAGCGGATCGGCGATCGGCCGGGCGACGGTCAACTGATCGAATCCGGTGCGCTGGTCCGCACGCTAGCGTACATGGCCCCGGAGCAGATCGGCGAGCGACCGAACGACGGGGCACTGACCGAGGCCGGTGGTGTGGTCGGCACACTGGCCTACATGGGCCCGGAGCAGGCCCGCGGGGCCGACCGGCTGACCACCGCCACCGACGTGTACGCGCTCGGGGCGATCCTCTTCCTCATGCTCACCGGCCGCCCGCTCCGCCCCGACCCGTCGCGCGAACTCATGGCCGGCACCCTCGGCCGCACTCCGCCGTCACTCCGTTCCATCGCCCCGGCCGTGGACCGCGACCTGGAAGCGATCTGCCTGAAGTGCCTGGCCGAAGAGCCGGCAGGGCGATTCGGCAGTGCAGAAGCACTGGCCGACGAACTGGACCGATGGGCCGCCGGCCAGCCGATCCGCACCCGCCCTCCTCGACTGGCCCGGAGGGTGTGGTTGTGGGTCCGTCGCCGACCGGGGCCGGCGGCACTCACCGCCGCCGCGGTCATTCTGGTGGCGGTCGGGGTGGGGCTTGTGACGTGGAAATGGCGGGACGAGTTGGCCGCCAAGGAGATGGCCCAGGACAAGGAGAGGAAAGCTCAGATCGAAGGGTCGCGGTCGGCGGCCGTCGTCGCACGCTCACTCATGGAGCCGGAGACCGACGGCGACAACCGTGAACTGGGAACTGCCGCCCTGTGGTGGGTGCGGTCCTTCGAACTCGCCCCGGTGTCTGAGGTCGATCTGAGAACCACCTCACGGGCGAACCTGGCCTCCCTCACCGGCCGGCTGCACAGCCTGCAAACGGTGCGAGCGGGGTCGCCATTCCCCCCGTCGGTCGTGCCTGGAGTGGCGGACAGTGGCGACGGCCGCCGGACGGCGGTGATCGAAGGGCACCGCGTCCGGGTGTTGGAGGGCGGCCGGCTCGTCGGCGAACCGCTCGAACACTCCGATTTGGTGCGCGTGGTCGTCTTCCTCCCGGACGGCCGACTTCTCACCGGCGGGGACGACCACGCCGCCCGCGTGTGGAAGTGCACCCCGGCGAACAGGTGGGAACAAGTGGCGAAGTTAGACCACCAGGAGTACGTGCGGGCAATCGCCTTTTCACCGGACGGGCGACTGGTGGCCACCGGCGGGGCGGACGGTGCGGCCCAGGTGTGGGACACAGTCTCGTTCCGGCGGGTGGGGCAACTGCTGCCGCACACCGGCGGGGTGGAGGGGGTGGCCTTCACGGCCGACGGGACGGAACTGACGACCACAACCGCCGACGGGACGGAGCGGGTGTGGGCACTGAGCGCCGCCGCCCGATTCGACCGGGTGGTGTCCCTCAACCCGGACGCCAAGACGAACGCGGACGTGTTCGCTCTGGCTCCGACCCCGGACGGCCGTGCGGTGTACGCCGGCACCGAGACTGGCGTGTTCCGCATGTCCGCGACCGACCCCGCCAACTCGGAGAAAATCCTCCCCGTCGTGAAGGCATGGGCGGTGGCCGTCCACCCCCAAGGCGACTGGGTGGCGGCCGGCGGTCAGGCGAAGGTGGACACCGGATGGTACGCCGTCTTCGATTCAACCGGAAAGGTGATCGCCCGGTTCGACAACCTGCCTCAGCCGGTCCGGGCGGTGGCCGTCTCCCCGGACGGGTCGCGGGTGTTCATCGCGACCGCGACGACCGAGAAGGGCGGGCTGTGGGTTTGGGACGCAGCCAAGCAGGGCATGGAGTCGCAACCGCTCGATCAGGGTCCGCCGACGTGGGGGGTGGCCGTGACCCCCGACGGCAGGCGATACGTCACCTCGGCCGACGACGGCCTGATCCGCACCAGGGGCGTCGACTCGCGACAGCCCACCGGCGCGACGATCCGCCACCCGCCGCGGGCGGTGGCCCTGACGTCTCATCCGGACGGCCGCCGGATTGCGGCGGCGAGCACCGACGGCTTGGTGCGGTTGTGGGATACCGAGAGCGGCCGATCGGGAAAGGTGTGGGAACACCGCGGGGCGGCGTGGGCGGTAGCCGTCAGTCCAGATGGCAATCGAGTTGTGAGCGGAGGCCGGGATCGGTGCGTGCGGGTGTGGGACGCGAACTCCGAACGGGCTGTCGGGCCGCCACTCGCACACGCGGCAGTGGTGTGGGCGGTGGCCTTCAGCCCGGACGGGCGGTGGGTGTGGAGCGGGAGTGAAGACGGCACCGTCCGCCGCCGGCTCTCCCCACCGACCACCCTCGACGTGCCCGACGACCGCCTGCGACGGTGGGCCGAGCGGGCCACCAGTCTGACTCTCGATGGCGACCGTCCACGCCCTCACACCCCCGCCGAGTGGGCCAGCCGTTGACCCGCCGGTCGGCGAGTCAACCCGTGCGGTTCACGACTAGCGTCCGCAGCCCGCCGATGCGCTCGACCTCCAGTTCCACCACGTCGCCCGGTTGCAGCCAGCCGCCGACCGCTTCGGGCGTCAGTTCCAAAATGCACCCGGTGCCGACGGTGCCGCTACCGATCACGTCGCCCGGTCGCAGGTCGGCATCCCGGCTGGCGTGGGCGAGTATTTGCGGCCAAGTCCAGTACATGCTGCCGGCATTCCCCCGGCTGTACTCCTTGCCGTTCACTTTCGCCGTCATCGTCAGGTGTAACCGACCGTCGCGGTAGCAGTCGCGCAGCTCGGTCATCGGGACGACCCGCGGGCCGAGGGTGGTGGCGAAATCCTTGCTCTTGCTCGGCCCCAACCCGACCGCCATCTCCGCCCGCTGAATGTCTCTGGCCGACCAGTCGTTCATCACCGTGAACCCGGCCAAACAGTCGAGTGCCGAGTCATCGGCATGCAGATTCCGTGCGGCATGCCCCACCACCGCGGCGAGTTCCAGTTCGTAGTCGAGTGCCGCACTGCCGACCGGGGCGAACACCGGGTCGCCGTCGCCGATGACCGCCACCGGGTTCGAGAAGTAGAAGACGGGCACCTCGTACCACTGCGGCACCATGCCCAACCCGCGGTGGGCCCGGCACGTCTTGACGTGCTGCTCGAAGGCGTAAAAGTCGCGGAGGCTGGCGACGGCAAACGGCGCGGGCATGGCTGACTCCGAACGGGTCGCTTCAGGCTATCGCGTGCGGGCAGTTATGGTACACTCTTTTCCCCCCGCTCGACGCCTCTTCCCGCCGGTGCCCGATGGTGCGTCCGCTCTTCGCGTTGCTTCTGCTTCCTGCGACTCTGTACGCCGCGCCACCAGACTTCGACCGCACCGTCGCGCCGATTCTGGCGAGTTGTCTCGACTGCCACACCGGAGCCGAAGCGAAAGGCAAACTCGACCTGAGCCGGGAGAAGACGGCGGCGGCCGGTGGGAAGAGCCGCGAGCCGGGCATCGTGGCGGGCAAGCCGGCCGAGAGCGAGGTGTGGAAGCGGGTGGCGGCGGGTGAGATGCCGCCGAAGAAGCCCCTTTCAGCAGACGAACAGGCCACGTTGAAAGCGTGGATCGAAGCCGGAGCGAAGTGGGGCACCGACCCCATCGACCCGCTGACGTTCACGTCCAAAACACGAGCCGGCCGCGACTGGTGGGCGCTCCAACCGCTGAAGGTTAAACGCGAGGCGAAGACGAGCGCGATCGACGACTTCATCACCGCCGCCCTGGAGGAGAAGGGTCTGACACTCTCCGCGCCGGCCGACAAGCGGACGCTCATTCGCCGGCTGAAGTTCGACCTGCTCGGCCTGCCGCCGACGCCCGAAGAGGTGGAGGTGTTCACGAAGGACACTTCGCCCGACGCCTATGAGAAGCTGGTGAACACATTCCTCGCGTCGTCCCAGTACGGCGAGCGGTGGGCGAGGCACTGGCTCGACGTGGTGCGGTTCGCCGACAGCAACGGGTTCGAGACGAACACCGTGCGGGCGAGTGCCTGGCACTACCGCGACTGGGTGATTCGCGCGCTGAACGACGACCTGCCCTACGACCAGTTCGTGTTCGCGCAGTTGGCCGGCGACTCGGTGAAGACCGACGCAGCGACCGGCTTCCTGGTGGCCGGGGCGTGGGACGCGGTGAAAAGCCCCGACCCGGTGCTGACCGCGAACCAGCGGGCGGACGAGTTGCACGACATTGTCGGCACGGTCGGGTCGGCGTTCCTCGGGCTGACGGTCGGGTGTGCCCGCTGTCACGCCCACAAGTTCGACCCGATTCACCAGCTCGACTACTACCGCCTGAAGGCCGCGTTCGCCGGGGTGCAGCACGGCGAGCGGGAGTTGAAACAGGGCAACGCGGGTGATCGTGCGAAGCGGGTCGAAGCACTGCAAGCGAGCATCGCCACCGCGGAAACGGTGGTCGCCATGCTCGAACCGCTCGCGGATCCCGCCGCGGTGACGGTTCGCCGCACGCTCGTCAACCCCCGATGGAACGTCGAGCGGTTCCCACCGGTCAAGGCGAAGTTCGTGCGGATGGTCATCACCGAAACGAGCAGCGCGGAGCCGTGCATCGACGAGTTCGAGGTGTACAACAGCGGGCCGACGCCGAAGAACGTGGCGCTGGCCACCGCGGGGGCGAAGCTCACTTCGGGCGGCGATTTCCCGACGAGCGACCTGCACAAGTTGGGGCACGCGACCGACGGGCGGTACGGCAACGGGCGGAGTTGGATCTCCAACACCGTCGGCCGCGGGCGATTGGTGGTCGAGTTGGCGGAAGCGGTGGAAGTTGATCGCGTGGTGTGGGGCCGCGACCGCGAGGGCAAGTTCATTGACCGGTTGGCGACACGCTACCGCATCGACACCAGCATCGACGGCACGACGTGGGCGGTGGTGGCATCGTCCGACGACCGCGCGACCGGCGAGGTGGCCCCCGGCCCGCCACCGGGGTTGGGCCAGCCGGAGAAGACGGAGTGGGACAAGCAGACGAAACGGCTGACCGCGTTGCGGGCGGAGTTGGCAGGCTTGTCGAAAGCGGACATGGCGTACATCGGCCGGCTGACGACACCGGAACCCGTCCACCGCCTGCACCGCGGCGACCCGATGGAAAAGCGGGAGTTGAGCGATCCCGGTGTGCTGGCGGAGGTGTCGCCGAAGTTGGTGATTGCAGAGAAGGCGACCGACGCCGAGCGGCGTATTGCCGTGGCCAAGTGGATCACCGACCCGGCCAACCCGCTCACCCCGCGTGTCATCGTCAACCGCCTGTGGCAGCACCACTTCGGCACCGGGCTGGTGGCCACGCCGAGCGACTTCGGCTTCAACGGCGGCCGACCGAGCCACTCGGAGATGCTCGACTGGCTGGCGAGCGAGTTGGTCCAGCACAAGTGGTCGCTGAAGCACGTCCACCGGCTGATCGTGACCTCCGCGACCTACCGCCAGTCGTCCGCCGCCACCGCGGACGGGCTAAAGAAGGACGCCGGTTCGCGCCTGCTGTGGCGCTACCCGCCGCGGCGGTTGGAAGCCGAGGCGATCCGCGATTCGGTCTTGGCGGTGAGCGGCAAACTCGATCTCACAGCGGGAGGGCCGGGGTTCGACCTGTTCGAGCCGAACACGAACTACGTGAAAGTGTACACGCCGAAGAAGCAGTTCGGGCCGGCCGAGTTCCGCCGCATGATCTACCAGCAGAAGCCGCGGATGCAGCTCGACGACACGTTTGGTGCGTTCGACTGCCCCGACGCCGGACAGGTGGCCCCGAAGCGGAATGCGTCGGCCACGCCGTTGCAAGCGCTCAACCTGCTGAACAGCCCGTTCGTCACACAACAGGGCGAGTTCTTCGCCGAGCGGCTGAAGGCGAACACGACGGACGTGCCGGCACAGGTGCGACTCGCCTTCCGGCTGGCGTTCCAACGCGAGCCGAGTGACAAGGAGTTGTCAGCAGGCGTGAAGGTGGCCGCCGATCACGGCCTTGTGGCCGTCTGCCGGACGCTGTTGAACGCGAACGAATTCCTGTACGTCGATTGAGAATTGTCGCCGCCACCCGCCCCCCCGCCCCACCCCAACACCGCCCCC
>JANNDF010000047.1:0-7734 GCA_031387445.1 Planctomycetia bacterium | reverse complement strand
GGGGGCGTCAGCCCCCTGGTTCCGAAAAATGAGCCAGGGGGCTGACGCCCCCCGCTCGCCTTGTGTCGCCTCCCACTTCCGGCGTACACTTCTGCCCTCCCACGGAAGGGTACGCCTCGCATGACGCCTCTGGGTTGGGTCCGCCACCTGTGGACCGGCATCCTGTTTCCCACCGCGGCCGACGCCCCCACCGCCGTTCGCCTGCGGTCGCTGCTGCTCGTGCTGCTCCTGCCGGCGGCGCTCCTCTACCCGTGCATGAACTTCATGCTGTTGGAGCCGGACGAGGCCCGTTACGCACAAATCCCCAAAGAGATGGTCGAAGACGGCAGTTGGGTGGTGCCGACGCTGCACAACGAGCCGTACCTCGACAAGCCCCCACTCATGTACTGGCTGGTGGCGCTCAGCTACAAGGTGTTCGGCGTGAACGAAGCGGCCGCCCGGCTGATCCCGGCGGCGTGCGTTCACGGCACCATCCTGATGCTCTACCTGCTCGGCCGGCGGAGCCTGGGCGAGCGGGCGGCGTTCTGGGCGGCCATGCTGCTCACCGTCGCCCCCGGCTTCCTCGGCATCGCCCGGTTGCTGGTGCTGGACGGGTTGCTCACGTTCTGCGTCACCACGTCGGTGCTGTGCGGGTTTGAAGCAGTTCGCACCGGCACCTTCCGCCGCGGCTGGTGGGTTGCCGCCGCCGTGTTCAGCGGCCTCGGCTTCCTGACGAAAGGGCCGATCTCCGAAGTGCTGCTCTTCCCGCCGCTCATCGCGTTCGGGTGGCTGACGTCCAAATCTGGAACCGCCGGCGTCAGCCGGCCGGGTGGGGATTCGGTTGGCACCCAGCCGGCTCACGCCGGCGGTTCCAGTTCAGCCCGCATCCGCTGGTTCGATTGCCTCCTGTTCGCCAGCGTCGTCGTCGCCGTCAACCTGCCCTGGTACATCGCCATGGGCGTGCAGCAGCCGGAGTTCCTGCGGTACTTCTTCTGGGAGCACAACGTCCTGCGGTTCGTGAAGCCGTTCGACCACCTGCAACCCGTCTGGTACTACGTCCCCGTGCTGCTGCTCGGCTTCCTGCCGGGTGTGGTGATCGGCGTGCCGTACCTCCGCAGCGTGCTGAAAGGCGAACCGACCCGCTCGACCGCCGGCGGGTTCTGGCTGCTCTCGGCTTTGTGGTGCGTCGCCTTCTTCAGCATCTCGGGAAGCAAACTGCCGACGTACATCCTGCCGGCGTACCCGCCGCTCTGCCTCGCCCTCGGCGAGTTCGTCGCCCGCACCCGCTGGAACAAGTCGTGGTTCACCCGCGGGCTGATCGGCACCTTCGCCGTGCTGCTCGGCGTCGTGCATTACGTCGCGCTGCCGTGGTACGCCAAAGAGCGGTCGCCGATGGGCCGGCCGGAACTGGTGACGGAGTACATCAACGACCCGACGGCCACGGTGGTGATGTACCCGCGGGAGATCAGCAGCGTGTCGTTCTACACCGGCCGACGCGACTTGAAGCCGGTGCGGACGAAGGACGGCAACCAGATGATCGTGGAGAGCCACTTCCGCCCGAAGACGGTCATCCTGTTCACGCACGACCACTCGCTGCACGGGTTCAAGGAGACGCTCCGCGGGGCGGTGGGGTGCAAGGTGAGCGTGACGGACTCCCGCGACATGCGACGGAAGGACGGCCAGAAGTGGGTGACCGAACTCCTCGGCGGCGGCCCCTGGGGCCTGTGCGACATCGCCGTCGTCGAGCCGCCTCCCGCCGTGCCGAAACTGCAACCCGTCCCCACCGACCCGAACCCGGTGAAGCAGGCGGGTGGGACGGAGTAGAATCAGCGCACCAAGCCACGTACAGGGGGTGCTTCATGCGGCCCGTCGTCGCGATCATCGTTGCGATCACCGTCGGTTGCGGCCCGTCGTCCGCCAAGCTCATCCCGTACCTACAGATGCACGAACTCGCCCGTCGCTCCACCACCATCGTGCTGTGCGATGAGTTGAAGTGCGAGACCAAGAAGGGGACGCCGAGCGGTGATTACGTTCCGACGTACTCCGAGTTCACGGTGCGGGTAGTTCGAACGCTGAAGGGGGAACGCAAGCCGGGCGAGGTGCTGACCGTCGAACTGAACAGTCTGTACACCCGCCGGCACATGGACGATTCGTCGAACAATACCGAGGCCCGTCCCGTTCCGCTCGGCCGGGCGCTGTTCTTCCTGGAGCACCGGGACGGCGTGTGGCGGCCTGCGTGCACCGGCGGGGTAAAGCTGCTCATCGACGGCGAGGTGTACTGCTACGGGCAATTCCTCAGCAACCCTGGCCCGCTCTGGCTGGCGCGGATGGCTCCGGAAAACATCACCCTCGCTCCGACCGAACCTTACGACGAGGACCGTCTGCTCGCTGATCTGGAGGCGGCGCTGGTGAAGGCGAAACAGCCGGCGAAGGAAGACGACAGCCGCATGGGGCGGAAAGACGCAATCCGGAGGGACTACCGTCCCGCCCCCAAACCGGCGGAACCGCCACCCGCTCCCCACCCGACCGAACTACCGCCCGCTACTGCTCCGCCCGACGCACCGGCTCCCCAGTGGTGGGCGTATGCCGTGTCGGTCGGAGTTCCGCTCTTACTCGTGGTCTTTGGTGTAGTGTGGTGGCGACAGCGGAAGCGGGTCAGGGTGAAGCCGACGGGCGGGTGAGAACGCGAGGCAGTGAGCGGTGTGCCCCCCCATGGCCCCGCGGTCATTCGCTCGCGGCCGATTCCGTCGGCGTCGGGAAGTGTTCCTGGAACCACGCTTCCCAGAGCGGCGTCTCGCGGGCGGCGGTGTCGGCCGCCTGATCGCCGTACAGGTAGAAGCCCAGCACCACCATGCTCGTCGGGCCGCCCATGTTGAAGGTGCCAAGGGCGGCGACGCCCGGCCCAGGCTGATCGACCCGGAGCAAGATGTCGTACGGACTCTCGCTGACGAACTCCGCCACCCCGCCGAACGCCGGGACGCCCGCGGGCGCCGTCCAACTCTGCCCGACACTCACGCCTTTCACCCCCACCGCCGCGGTCAGCGCTTCCCACGCCTCCGCTTCCGTGCCCGCGAAGGGGGCCATGCACTTGATCGTCGCCGACCGCTGGCCGCGGAAGTGCGTGAGATAGATCCGCAGGGTGCGGAAGAACGCGGGCCAGCCGTACTCGGTGCCTTCGAGCTGGTTGTCCCAGTCGTCGGTGCTGGCGAAGAGGCTGTGCACCACGCGAACGACGCAGACGCCTCCCGCGCTCGCTTCGACGCTCCACTCGGTCGCCATGGGCGGCGAGCCGCCCCAGCCCTCGTTTTGCGCCGCAAACATCCGCGGCGGATCCCAGACTGTGATCTCGGAGCGGGACTCCATGCCGGGACCGAAGTCCAACTTCACCGCGACCGGCTTCCCGTCACGCTCCTCGAACACGGTCGGCACGAACCAGGACGAAATGCCCGGCCCAGTGGCGATGGCCTGCCAGACTTCCGCCGGCGTGCCGGGCACCTCGACTTCGACCTGGATGGAACGGCGTCCGGACGCCTCCTTCTTCACGCTCATGACGGCTCCTTGGGTTCGGATTTCTGGGGCAGAGGGTGCGCCACGACCACCAGGCGATGCGCCCGGCCGCCGGGGGCGGATTCGTCGTGATACTTCGACACGAGTTTCGCGATAGTTTCGGTGAGTTCGGTGCTGAACGCCGCCCGGTCTGCCGCCGACCGGAAGCGCACTTCGGTGTCCAACGCCAGGGTCGCCAGGCGTTTCTCCACCTCGTTCGCTCGACGAACGAGGTCAGCCACTTCGCGGACGACCCGTGCGCCCAGGGCGATGAGATAGCTCGCTGCCAGTCGGTCCATTTCCCGATGCGGATCGACGGCGACCGGGCCGAGGGCGGACGGCGAAACGACGTAGGACGCGGCCGTCGCCACCATCAACCGTTCCGTCAGCCCGCCCCACTTGCGTTCTTCGGCCAGCCGCACCAGCCCGTGCGCCTCGAGCGTGTTCATGTGGTAGTTGACCTTCTGCCGGGTCAGGCCGACCCGCGTGGCCAGTGTCGCGGCCGAAACGGGCGTGGCCATGTGCGACAGTAGGCGGCTACGGATCGGCTCCAACGCCACCGTCGCCGCCGCCGGGTCATCGATGACTTGGATGTCGAGCATGGCGGGATGGTACCATTGACAATATTTGTTGTCAATGCTGAAAGAAGGCATTTTCAGTATGTGTCGCGGTGTCGAGGGTGAGGCCCTATCGGCACGATCGAAGTCATCTCGCGCACAAGATTTCTGACCGACCGCGGCGGTATAGTGAACACACCCACAATTCCGTCCAGCCGTTCTCCCGACGAAGTGAGTCGCAGATGAAGTATTGGTTCGACACGGAGTTCATTGAGGACGGCAAAACGATCGACCTGATGAGCATCGGCATCGTGGCCGAGGACGGGAGGTCGTACTACGCCGAGGCGGAAGAATGCGAGCCGAGCCGCGCCAGTGATTGGGTGAAGCAGAACGTCATCTCGCACCTGGAGGGTGGAGACCGACGGATTCCCCGCGACCGGATCGCCGTCGAAGTGCGTGAGTTCCTGGGCGAGAAGCCCGAACTCTGGGCCTACTACGCCTCATACGATTGGGTCGCTCTCAGCCAGCTCTACGGCACGCTGATGGACCTACCGAAGGGTTGGCCGAAGTACTGCCGCGACCTCAAGCAGTGGTGCGACATGCTCGGCAGTCCGGCGCTGCCGGAGCAGACCTCCACCGAACACCACGCACTGTGCGACGCCATCTGGACGAAGCAGGCGTGGGAATGGCTCCGCGACCACCAGAGGAGGAATTCAGAAGCTGTGTGACTCCGCCGTTCTCGTGGAGTTCAGAAGTGGGGAGCCTGGGTCGGGCGGGCCCAGCGACGGTTTCCGTCGCGCCGACCCACGGAATCCGCCTCGCGTGGGTCGGCGCGAAGGAAGCCGTCGCTGGACCCACCCCACCAGTTCGCCCCTTCCGCATCTCCGGGTTGGCTTACTGCCTTCTTCCCTGCAATCAGAGCTTTGCGCGTTTCTTGAATGCCTCGATCACTCGTTTCCCATCCAGAAATTCGGACGGGAACATGCCACGGACCATGCTGAGCGACGATGGGAATTGCCTCATCCACTGGGCGAACTCAATCAGCTCCTTGGGCTGGAAATCTGTTGCC
The DNA here is from genome assembly GCA_031387445.1 of Planctomycetia bacterium. Lineage (GTDB taxonomy): Bacteria > Planctomycetota > Planctomycetia > Gemmatales > Gemmataceae > JALHQU01. The sequence continues at coordinate 2,583 of JANNDF010000047.1, read as the reverse complement.
TTCGCGCACCGGATTTCCATGTCATTGGGGTAGAGGATCTTGACCATCACCGGCTCGGCGTAGGCATCGAAAAAGATGACCGGGTCGGCCGACATGCCCATGCTGTTCAGACGCTCCGTGTCGATGCCGGGGAACTCGCCGGTGTAGGTGTGATTGATCGCGCTGCCGCCCGCGATCAGCGCAACCTTCCTCGCCGCTTCTTCGGCCGTTGACTGGAGGAACAGCCCAGCAATCTCCTCGGCGTTGGCGGCATGCTCCTTGTCTGCCAACCGGTAATCATGCTCGATCCGATTTCGGCCTTGGATGATCCAGTTCTGGACGATGTTCGGGATTTTAATCCCGATGGCCTTGAGCATCTCGATCTTCGCTGGGTACTTCGACCGTTGGCACTGCCCGAAGTAGTTATTCAGCAGCAATCCGTCGATGCGCCGACAGACCGCCCGCTTGGCGTACGTCAGCCCGATCTCCCAACCGAGTGGGTTGTCGTTCGCCAGCCCGGCTTGCGCCCACACGAGGTACTGGTCGGCTTCGACCCAATCCTCTGGAACCAGGCTCAATTCCCACTGGGCTTGCCCGGCGATGGTCTTCACAGCATCAAGGATGTCCGTCGGCGCGACGCTTGTCGTACCCCACGCGAAATCTTCCATTGTGCTTGTCCCCGAAGTCGTCATCGGTCGATCCCTCCCCGATACCATTTTACCGATATTGCTCCCCAGAAGCTGACATGTGGTGGGTGGCCTGAGTTCGGGGTAGGTGGAGAGTCCAGGCAAAAATCCGATGCACTCGATCCGTGCATTCGCATGATCTCCCAGAACACCGGCCACCACGCCGCGTGCCGCGTTTGTCCGGTAGACTGAAGGTATCCGCCCACTGCTGGCAGGCCCGCCGATGCGCTACATCGACCCGCACATCCACATGATTTCCCGCACCACCGACGACTACGCCCGGATGGCGTATGCCGGGTGCGTGGCCATCTCCGAGCCGGCGTTCTGGGCCGGGTTCGACCGCGGTACTGCCGACGGGTTCCACGACTACTTCCGCCACCTCGTCGAAGTGGAAGCCAAGCGGGCCGCACAGTTCCACATCCGGCACTACTCGTGGCTGTGCATCAACGCCAAAGAAGCCGAGAACGTGAAGCTGTCCCGCGAGGTGATCGCCATGATCCCCGAGTTTCTGGGCAAGCCCGGCGTACTCGGCATCGGCGAGATCGGGCTGAACAAGAACACCGCGAACGAGGCCACGGTGTTCCAGGAGCACGTGGACCTGGCGATGAAGACGAACGAGTTGATCCTCATCCACACCCCGCACCTGGAAGACAAGTTCAAGGGCACGCGGATGATCGTGGACATGCTGCTCGGCGACAAGCGGGTGACGCCCGGCCGGGTGTGCATCGACCATGTCGAGGAGCACACCGTCCGGCTGGCGCTCGACAACGGCTTCTGGTGCGGGATGACGCTCTACCCGATCACCAAGATGACGCCGAGCCGGGCGGCGGATGTGATCGAAATGTACGGGGCGGATCGCATCATGGTGAACAGCGCCGGCGACTGGGGTCGGTCGGACCCGCTGGCCGTGCCGGAGTTCATTCAGGAGATGAAGCGCCGCGGGCACCCGGCCGAGGTGATCGACCGGGTGGTGTACCAGAACCCGCTCACGTTCTGGGAGCAGGCGAACGGGTGGAAGGACGACCCGGCCGTGATTGCGACCGCCGCGAAGAGCGGGTATTGATACCCTTGCCCCGCCCCCGGAGGACTGACCGATGACCGCGCTCGCCATCCCGCCCGGCTTCCGCCCGATTGACCCGTATGAAGACGCCCCGCCGGACGTGTCGTTCGAGGTGGTGAACGGCGTGCGGGTGGAGAAAACCATGAGCTTCTACGAACAGTTCATCGGCAACTACCTGCACGAGTTACTCGCCCCGTTCTGCCGGGCGAACGGACTCGGGTGGGCGGTCTCGGATTCCACCTTCCGCATGCCCGGCAGTCGGAATGACCGCCGGCCGGACGTTGCGTTCGTGTCGTTCGCCCGCTGGCCGCGGGAGCGTGGCATCCCGCGGGCGCGAGCGATCGCCGTCGCCCCCGACTTGGCCGTCGAAGTGATCAGCCCGACCGACGCGGCTTTCGACGTGTTGGACAAACTGCACGAATACTTCCGCTGTGGCGTGCGGCAGGTGTGGCTCGTGTTCAGCAACGTTGAGCAGGTGTACGTGTACACCTCGCCCACCACCGTTCGCATCCTGTCGCGGGCGGACACGCTCACCGCCGACGACCTGCTGCCCGGCTTCGCCGGGCCCGTGGCCGACTTGTTCCCGCCGGCCGAAGAGGATACCACTCCGGCCGGCTGACCCGTCACACCCCGGTTTCGCCGATCTCCTTGAGCATCAGCCGGGCCATCTTGTACGCGTTGCGGATGCTGATGATCCGCGCCTCCATCTGCCCCTCGTTGAACAGCGTGCCGGGGGCCGCCTTCGCCAGCCCGGCCAGTTCCAGCGTCAGCGGCAACATGCTCATGAACTCCTTCATCCGCTGCTGCCGCAGTTCGGGGGTCACTTCGTCGGCCATGGGTCGGCTCCGGACGGGGTGA
>JANNDF010000041.1:0-3040 GCA_031387445.1 Planctomycetia bacterium | reverse complement strand
CCTCCACCCGGCGGCTCACGCCGCTCGGCTCGCCCGGACGGGGACCAGTCACGACGGCACGGTGCGGATCATGTCTTCCACCTGGGCGATGTAGAAGTTCAGCCCGAGGACGTTCGGGATGCGGACCTCCCGCTTGTCCCCGCTGGCGAACTTCAGGATCAGGTCGCTCGACCCGAACCCGAGGAGCAGGTGGCGGAACGGGTCGTCCCGCTGCTTGGTCAGTTGCACGCCCACCGTCGAGTACGCTTCCACCGCGTCGCCGATGTGCTCGCACACGCGGATCTGGCCGGGCGAGAAGATGACGAACTGGCGGCGGTCGAAGATGAAGAAGGCGACCGCCCACAGGGCGAACACCACCCCGCCGATGATCAGGTACGCGGCCAGGTTCAGGTACACCAGCCACGACGACAGGGTGCGGCCGATCACGTCCCACGCCCCCGGCACCAGGCTGATGATGACCACGATCAGGGCGACCAGCAGGAACACCACGAACGACCACAGCCCGCGGAGCGGCACGTTGGTGGTGAACACCACCATGAGCAGGGTGACGACGAACATGACGCCCAGGATGGGGTGTCGGCTCACCCGCGTCGGCCACGCCGGGTTGCTCGCGTCCTTCGACCGCTCGACCGCGTCCCGCACCGGCTGGTCGTCGTACCGCAGCGACTCCGCCTTGTCGTCCTTCAGCGTGTACAGAAACGCCTTCGGGTGCTCCTTCCCGTCTTTGCCGGTCACGGTGGCGGCGACGGTCATCTCCCCGCCGCTCGGCAGGACGGCCAGCCGGTTGTCTTCCACGAACGTCCAGATGGCGCAGAAGAATGCCATCACCCACACCGGCCACCAGTAGAAGAGCATGGACCGGCCGATCAGCTTGATCTCGCCCGGCTTCTTGTCGATGGGGTCCTTCGGCGCCAGGGTGGAGCCGGGTGGCACGGCGGACGATTCGCCGGGCGGGTGCGAGCCGGGGGTGGACATGTGCGGGGGTTCCGGGGGGTGGTCGGTTGGACGGGTATTCGCCGCGGGGTGGGTGGGCATTTCGCCCAATGGTCCAGCAACCGGCGTTCCCTTACCGATTACGGACTGAGTGGCCGTCTGGCGAGCCGACACCCCGCCCGGTATTTCTGCCCGATTCACCCTTGCCCGGCCCGTCCGCCGCGTATGATAGGTGTTTCCGCTGAACGCACGCTCCTCTGCCCGCACGTCTGCGGTTCGCAATCCGGGGCTACAGTTCGCGTCCTCTGTAAGCCGCCGGAATGGTGGTTTCGGTCCTCCTGTCGCCGGCCTCTGTGAGGCCGATCCGGGGTCTTCGCCCCGGCGACAGCAGGCCACCGCAACCACCCCTGCGGGAAGGTTCTCTTCGTGACCGAAAGTCCGATCGCTTCTCCGTTCGCCGCCCTGGGTCTGGCCGCCGATCTCGCCGCCGCCGTCACGGAGGCCGGGTACACCACCCCCACGCCCATTCAGGCGCAGGCCATCCCGCCGCTCCTCGAAGGGAAAGACTTCGTCGGCGTGGCCGCCACCGGCACCGGCAAAACCGCCGCGTTCGCCCTGCCGCTGGTCCACCGCCTGTCCGCCGACCCCGCCCGCGACCGCAGCAAGCCCGCCGCTCTGGTGATGGTGCCCACCCGCGAACTGGCCATCCAGGTGGCGAAGGCGGTCAGCGGGTACGGCAAGCGGCACAAGATTAAAGTGGTGCCGGTGTACGGCGGGGCCGGGTTCTCCGAGCAGGTGCGGGCGCTCCGCCAGAACGCCGACGTGGTGGTGGCCACCCCCGGCCGGGCGCACGACCACCTCCGCCGCGGCTCCCTCGACCTGTCCGGGCTGATGACGGTGGTGCTGGACGAGGCCGACGAGATGATGGACATGGGGTTCGCCGAGGACATCGACGCGCTCCTGCTGGCTTCGCCCGCCGGTCGCCAGACGGTGCTGTTCTCGGCCACCATGCCGCCGCGGATCGCCGCCATCGCCGCCAAGCACCAGAGAAACCCGGTGAAGGTGCAGATCGCCGCCCCCGTGACGGCCGCCGGCGCCACGCCGAAGGTGCGGGAACTGGTGTACCACGTGCGGCACGCCGACAAGCCGCTCGCCCTCGCCCGCTTGCTAGGCAGCGAGCCGGACGCGACCGCGATTGTGTTCTGCCGCACCCGCAACGACGCCGACGGGGTGGCCTCCGCCCTGGCCGCCCGCGGGTTCCGCCCGGAGGCCATCCACGGCGGGTTGAATCAGGAGCAGCGGGACCGGGTGATGGAGCGGTTCCGCGGCGGGGTGGCGCGGGTGCTGGTGGCGACCGACGTGGCCGCCCGCGGGCTGGACATCGGCCACCTGTCGCACGTCATCAACTACCACCTGCCGGAGATGGCCGAGACCTACGTCCACCGTATCGGGCGGGTCGGCCGGGCCGGGCGGGAGGGCGTGGCGATCACGCTGGTGGACCAGAAAGAGCGCGGCATGCTGAGCCAGGTGGAGCGGATCACCGGCCGGCGGATGACGGTGTCGCAGATTCCGGGCAAGGCGGCGGTGCGGGCGAAGCAACTGGGCGGGCTGAGCGAGGGCCTCCGCCAGGCGATCACCGCCGGCGGCCTGGACGAGGTGAAGAAGCTGCTGGCCCCGCTGTTCGCGGAGAGTTCGGCCGAAGACGTGGCTGCGGCGGCGGTGGCGCTGCTGTCGAAAGCCACCCAGCCGACGGACAACGACCCGGAAGTGGTGGCCGCGACCACGACCGCACTCCCCCGCCCCGCCCGGACGATGGGGATGGGCCGACAGAAGTTCGACGCCCCGCGGCCGAGGGTCAACGTGAACAACGGCCCCGGCCCTGGCCCCGGCCCTCGCGGGATGACGCGGGTGTGGATCGGGGCGGGCCGGGCGACGGGGGTCGGCCGGCGGGAGTTGGCGGCCATGTTCGCCGACGAGTTGGGCGTGCCCGCCCGCGACCTGGGCAACATCGACGTGTCGGACCGGTTCAGCCTGGTGGACGTGCCCGGCGGCATCGCCGACTACGTCGTTTCGACGCTGAACGGCGTGCGGTTCAACGGCAAGCCGG
>JANNDF010000863.1:0-1069 GCA_031387445.1 Planctomycetia bacterium | reverse complement strand
GGCACGCTGGCCTGCATTCGGAAGGCCATCTCGTACTGTGCGATGCGGGTGTTCGTCTCCGGGTCGCCGACTTGTTTGTAGGTCATCTCGTTCAGCTTGCGGAGACCGTCGAGGGTGGTGCGGCGAGCGTCGGCGGACACGCCCGGCGGGTTGTTCAGGTACAGGATTGGGTCGCCCTTCGCGCGGAACGACACGGCCGCGTGCTCGCCCGGCAGGTAGCCCGACTGCCACAGCCGCGCGGAGATGGCCTGCACCTGTTCCTGGTTGCTGGGCACCGCGACCATGACGACGAACGTGGGCAGGTTCTGGTTCAGCGACCCGAGGCCGTAACTGGCCCACGCGCCGAGGCACGGGCGGCCGGTGATCTGGTTGCCGGTCTGCATGTAGGTGATGGCCGGCTCGTGGTTGATCGCCTCCGTGTTCATCGAACGGATGAAGGCGATGTCATCGACCATCTTGGCGGTGTTGGGGAGCAACTCGCTGACCCACATGCCGGACTTGCCGTGCTGGGCGAACTTGAACTTCGACGGCGCGATGGGGAACCGCGCCTGCCCGCTGGTCATGGTGGTGAGGCGCTGGCCGTTGCGGATGGTTTCGGGCAGGTCCTTGTCGTAGAAATCGACCATCTTGGGCTTGTAGTCGTACAGGTCCATCTGGGCCGGGCCGCCGACCATGTGCAGGTAGATGATGTTCTTGCACTTGCCGGGGAAGTGCGTCTTCGGAAGTGCCGCGCCGACGCCGGTGGGGTTGCCGTCCGCGGCGAGGAGGGAGCCGAGCGACATCCCGCCGAGGCCGAACCCGGCCGACGCGAAGAAGTGCCGCCGCGTGAGCCGCTGAACGTGTTGCTGGAACGGGGTCATTTCTTGCCCTCGGGAGAGTTATGGGTGTACGGGTCGGTAAATCCGATCCGGCGTTTGGGTGTTTCGGCGGGCGGCGGTTCCATCATCCGTCGCAACACGTCGGTGATGAGACGAATCTGTTCGTCGCGACCCCTCACCATCTCCGCGGGTTGTTGGAGCTGACGTTGTCGTTGTACCCGAACGGGGCGATGCCCAGGGCCGGGTTCTGG
>JANNDF010000001.1:0-10766 GCA_031387445.1 Planctomycetia bacterium | reverse complement strand
GCTTCGGTGGAGCAGCACGACAACCCGAAATGGCGGAACAAGCCGCTGGTGGTGGTGCCGGTGGACGCCCGCACGAGCAGTTGCATCGCCGTGAACTACCTGGCGAAGAAGTACGGGGTGAAAGTTGGGAGTCCGGTGTGGGAGGCGGAGAACCTGTGCCCCGGCCTCATCCGCGCACCGGCACACCCCGAGCGGTACATCGAGGTTCACAAAGAGATCGTGCGGGCGGTCGGGCGGTGCGTCCCCGTCAGCAAGGTCATGTCCATCGACGAGATGGCGTGCGCTCTGATGGGCGACGAGCGGGAGCCGGCGAAGGCGGAGGCAATCGCCCGGTCGATCAAGGCCGAAATGCGGCACAGCCTGGGCGAAGTGCTGACGTGTTCCATCGGCATCGGGCCAAACGTCATGCTGGCGAAGGTGGCCGGGGACATGCAGAAACCCGACGGCCTGACGCTGATTCGCCCGGAAGACCTGCCCGCCCGCCTGTACCCGCTGAAGATCACCGACTTTCCCGGCATCGGCCCGCGGATGGAGAAACGCTTCCACCGCTACGGCATCACCACCACGCAACAGTTGCTCAGCCTGAAAGAGTCGGCTCTGGCGGTCGTGTGGGGGAGCAAGGTCCACGCCGAGCGGTGGTATCATATACTCCGCGGTGAGGAGGTGACCGACGCGCCCACCCGCCGCCGCACCGTCGGGCACTCACACGTGCTGCCGCCGGCTCAGCGGACCCCGGAGGGCAGCCGCGGGGTGACGGTGCGGCTGATACACAAGGCGTGTGCGCGGCTGCGGAGTATCGGCTACTGGGCCGGGGCTATGGCGGTGGGCGTGAGGTACATGGACGGGGTGAAGTGGCACACCGCCCGCCAACTGCCGCACTGCCAGGACACGCTGCAATGGCTACTGGCGTTCGGGCAAATGTGGGACGAGCGGCCGACGGACGCGGGGCCGCCGATGCAGGTGTGGATGACGCTGACCGATCTGAAGCCAGCTTCCGCCGCCACACCCAGTTTGTTCCCGGAGGACCGCCAGGCGACCGCCCTGTCGCATGCCATGGATGCCATCAACCGCAAGTTCGGCAAGCACGCCGTGCGGTTCGGCGGCATCACCGGGGCCGAGGACACCGCCCCCATGCGCATCCCGTTCAACCACATCCCGAAGATCAACCCGGCGACGAATTAGGTGAACCCCGGCATGACTACCGGGGTTCGCCGCTTCGTTACTTCCACGGCAGTTCTTCCCGCGGCACGGTCAGTTCGGTGCCCCGCGGCAGGCGGTCGTCGGCCCGCAGCTTCGCCCCCCGTGGACCGATCAACTTCGGCCACTCGTTCTCGTCGGCGTACACCGCCTTGGCCACGTCGCGGGCCGTCATCCCGTCTTTCGGCGTGGTGAACCGCTCGTACTTGATGACCGGCCGTTTCTTGCCCGCCGGCCCCCAGTCCGCCGACTCGCCGGCATCCCCGGTCGGGTCGAGGACCGGGCCGCGCACCGCCGGTTCGGCGGGCGTGGTGTTCCTCGCCGGGATGATCGCCCGCCCGCCGCCGGTCGTCGGTTCAGCCTCCCGTGTGGGCACGCCGGTCTGCTTCTGCAGCTCGAACAGCGGCGGCACTTCCACCTCTTGCAGCCGGCTGATGTCCGCGTCGCCGTTGAACGCCCGCAGCGCCGCCGCGTACTTCCGCGACTGGTAGAACGCCTCACTGATGGACGTGTAGGTGTCGGTCGCCCGCACCTTCACCACGTCCACCTCGAAACCTTTCTTCGGCGGTACAGTGCCGACCGCGGCTGCCGCCGGCGGTTCCTTCATGCCGAGCGCGGGCACGGCAGGCGAGGGGTCTTCCTTGAACACCGGTACGGGAATCGGTGGCCCGCCGACTGGTGCGACATCGACCGGCCTGGCGATCAGTGGGACGGCCGCCGGTTTCGGTGCGGGCGAACCGTCCAGCGGTTTCGGATCGATGGTCAGTCCGCCCGGCCTGGGTAACGGCGGCGGTTCAACGGGCCTGGGAGCCTCGACGGTGCTCCCCATCGCCGGGAGCGGGAGCGAAGGCAGAGGCTTCGGGTCGCCCACCGGCGTCAGCTTCACGTCCGGCAGTGGAACCGGATCGGGCTTGATGGCGCCAGGAATCGGGAGCGGGTCGGCCTTCTTCATCGGGTCGTGCGCTTCGACGAACACCGGCTTCGGGAGGGACGGCGGCACCTCGGCCGGTTTGGGTTCGAGGGCGAACGGCTTGGGCAGCGTGTCCGTCGGGTCCACCGGTTTGACCGGATCCAGCTTCGGTACCGGCAGCGGCGCCGCGGCGGGCGGTTCGAGGTTGAACGGCGGGAGGGGCACCGGTTTCAGTGGCTCGGTTTTGTCTGCGAACACCGGCACCGGCAGGGGTACTGGTGTCGTCTTGTCACCCAGCGGGGGCAGCGGAACCACCGGCGGAATCTTGTCGTCGGGTTTGAGCGGCGCAGGCTCCTCATGCCGAACGTGAAGGAAAGGCGACGGAGCAGGTGCCGGCAGCGGGCCGAGCGGCGCGGGTGACAGCTCTTTCGACGGGTGAGCCGCGACACTCCGCTGCTCGTCCACACTCGGCGGCCGCTGGCGCTCAGCCACCACCTGTGGCGACGGTCCCGTCAGCTTCGCGGTCTCGGGCAATTGGCTCTTCGGCGTCTCGCCCGGCGTGGGCACGAACAGGTTCAACCCGTAAGCGCCGGCGAGCAGGCTCACCCCGCCGGCCAGGACCGCCCACTTGGTCCGGGTCGGGCGGACGAGATCCCACAGGAACCCGCGGGCCGACCCGGCCTTCGGCGGCGGTGTGCTGGCCATCGGGTTCGGCTCGGTGGCGGGGGCGGCAGTCAACGGGGTGGGGTCCGGCAGCGTCACCGCCACCGGTTTGCGGGTGGGCGGGAGCAACCCGGCGGAGGAGATGTCCGGCACCGAGCGTGAGAACGACGGCCGCGGCGGGTCGGCGACGGCCGTGCCCCCGCCGTTGAGCGGGACGGCGTCGAACGGGAATTTACTCGTGTCGCTCATCCGTGAGCCTCCGCGTGGTATTTCCATCCGCCGTCACACCCGCACCGCCACCCGCAGTTTGGCACTCCGTGCCCGCGGGTTCGTCGCGGTTTCGGCCTCACCGGCTTCCACCGGCTTCTTCGTCTTCGGCGTCCAGACCGCTGAATCCCGAAACGCCAACTTCACCCGCCGGTCTTCCAGCGAGTGAAAGCTGATGATTCCGGCTCGCCCGCCCGTCTTCACCAGCACCGGCAGTACCGCGAGCAACCGGTCCAGCGCCCCGAGTTCGTCGTTCACCGCGATCCGCAACGCTTGGAACGTCCGCGTGGCCGGGTCGATGCCGCCGCTTCGCGGCAGGCAACTCCGCACCGCCGAGGCCAGTTCTGCCGTCGTCTCAAACTTCTTCACCTTCCGCCGCTCGACAATCCGCTTCGCCACCCGGAAGCTCTTCCGCTCCTCGCCGAACTCGAACAGCAGGTCGGCCAGCGACCGCTCGGGCAGCGTGTTCACCAAATCCGCCGCGGTTCCGCCGACGGTCGGGTCGAGCCGCATGTCGAGCGGGCCGTCGGCCATGAAGCTCAGCCCGCGGGCCGGGTCGCCCAGTTGGTCCGAACTGAACCCGATGTCGGCCAGCACACCGTCCACCTGTTCGACGCCCTGATTCTGCAGCACTTCGGCCAGTTGGTCGAAGTTGGCATGCACCAGCGTGACGGGCAGTCCGGCCAGCCGCGGGCGGGCGCGGCCCAGCATGGTCGGGTCTTGGTCCAGCCCGATCAGCCGGCCGGTCGGCCCGACACGCTCGGCGATCAGGCGGGCGTGCCCGCCGCCGCCGGTGGTGCAGTCCACCCACACCTCGCCCGGTTGCGGGTCGAGGAGGGCGAGCGTTTCGGCGGGCAGCACCGGCACGTGGGCCGGCTCGCGGGGGACGGACATACGGCGTTCTGGAAAGGTGGTCAAGGCGAAGTAGGCGGCCGGTCTTCGCCGCGAAGCGTGCGAGCGGGGTCGGGAAGCCCACTCGCACGCTCGCGGCGAAGAGTGGGTCACTCCGGCAGCGGTTTCCCCTTCGTCTCGGGCAGGAACGGCAGGGCCACCAGCCCGACCAGGAACACCACGCACATGGTGACGGCCGCGTACCGGAAAGGCATCGGCGACGGGTACTCGGAGTAGACGCGACTGGTGAGCAGGCCGAGGCCGAGCGGCCCGACCGCCGCGATCAGCCGACCGACGTTGTAGCAGAAGCTCGTCCCCGTGCTCCGCAGGCGGGTGGGGAACAGCTCCGGGAAGTAGATGGCGTACCCGCCGAACAGGGCGAGCTGGAAGAACCCCATGATCGGGGGCATCCAGAGCAGGTCGGCGAACCCGCCGACGGTGCCGAGAAACAGGAAGACGAAGGCGGTACTCAGCCCGGCGGCGACGAAGAAGAAGGCGAACGACGGCCGCCGGCCGATGATCGCCGTCATGAAACTGAACGCGAAGATGCCGACGAACGACCCGGCGTTCTGCACCAGGCTGGTCACCCCCGACCACAACCCGCCTTGCCACTTGATGTACTTGTCCGCCTTCCCGGCCACCGACTTGGCCGCTTCGTCCCCGCTCAGTCCGGCCGCCTCCGCCTCCGCCGCCCACCCCGGCTTGCGGGCCTCCGCCTCCGCGGCATACACCGGCCCGGACACCGACCGCGTCAGGTCCGGGGAGAAGAAGGCGATGCCCCACAGCCCGATCACCCCGGAGATGGCCAGCACCAGCCCGAGCAGGGCGTGCCGCCGCCAGCGGGGGTCGCCGAGCAGTTCGCGGTACGACCCGGCCTTCTTCAGCCCGCCGGCCGTCTTGGCACTCAGCCACTTGTCCGGCTCCTTCAGCTTCAACTGCACCAGCACCACCAAGATGCCAGGGATGACACCGATGCTGAGCATCACCTGCCACGGCTGAATGGCCTTTCCGAACACCGCCATCCCGTCGAACGCCCCCTCGTGATTCAGCCACGACATCCAGATGGACAGCCCGGCCGCCCCGCAGTTGCCGGTCACGCTACTCGCCTGGAACATGCCCAGAATGTACGGGCGGGCGGCGTCGGGGACGGTGTCGGCCAGGAGGGTGACGGCCGCCGCGAACGCCCCACCCACCCCCAGGCCGGTGAGCACCCGGTAGGCGCAGAAGTCGTACACGTTCTGGCTGAGGGCGTTCAGCCCGGTGAACACCGCGTAGAGCAGGATGGTGAGGGTGAGCGTCCGCACCCGGCCGATCTTGTCCCCGGCAATGCCGAACCCGATGCCGCCGACCGCCCACCCGATCATGAAGAACGAGGTGGCCAGGGTGCCGGCGTCGTTCACGTCCGCGTCCTGGATGGCCTTCAACACCTGTGCGTCGGTCGGCACCGGCTTGCCGTCGATCTCCGCCCGGCGGGTGAGCTTCTCCCGGAACTCCGGCGTCCGCGGGTCGTCCGACTGAACCTTCGGCACCAGGGCGACCATGGCCGGCTGACGGGCGAGGACGAACAACTGCTGGTCCATGCAGTCGGTGCTCCACGCCGCGCAGCAGACAATGAACACGAACCACTGGTACGGGGTGAGCAACTTCAGCGAGGCCCAGCCGGTGGGCGCGGGGGTGGGTGACGACATGACAACTCGTCGGCGGTGGGAAGGGGTTGCACGCAACGTATTCCCGCGACCGGCGAACGCCCACCCGCTGGCCCGCGTACTCAGCACAGGCACACACGAGGGGCGGACATGCGGCGGTGGGTGATCGTCGGCGTACTGGTGATCGTGGGGCTGCTCGGCGTCGGGGTCATCCTCGTCAGCGTGCAGCGACAGCGGTTGAACGCGGATCGGCTCCAGTGCGAGTATCGGCTGCAGCAACTCGGCCAGTTCGCCACCGCATACACGCAGGGCACGGACGGCCTGAAGGCGTGGGAAGCGCCGGCCGCGGACGTGCCGCAGGCCGTCCCGCCGGGCACCGTGCCAAACCTGTCCCTGTCACACGACCAGCGATTGAGCTGGGTGAGCGACATCCTGCCGTACCTCGATCAGAAGACACAAGACACGCTCGCCGTGCGGGCACAGATCGACCGTAACTTGAGTTGGGACGCCGCCCCCAACCATGCAGTGTCCACCATCCGGCTGAATCTGTTCGTCTGCCCCGGCGCGCTGCCCGAGATGCCACCCGAACACCCCGCCCCGACTCAGTTCGTCGGGCTGTCCGGCATCGGCCCCGACTCGGCCACGTTGCCCGTCGCCCCCAGCATTCCCGCCCGCGCCGGCTGCTTCCGCTACGACACCCCGACACCTCTCGTCCTGATCCGCGAAAACGACGGGCTGAGTACGACATTCCTGTTCGCCGAAACGGCCAACGACCTGGGGCCGTGGATTCGCGGCGGGTTCAGCACGGTTCGCGGGCTGGACGTGGGCGACGGGGCGAAACCGCCGCTCGGTCGTGGCGGGCAGTTCGGCGGGAACTACCCCGGCGTGGTCGGGTTCGGAAGGGCGGACGGTTCGGCGGCGTTCGTGCGGCAGGACATGAACCTGGCGATTCTCCGGGCGCACTTCACCATCGCCGGCGGCGAACTTGAGGGGATACCGGGGGAGTAGGTAGGTGCCGCCTGCCGGGTGGCACTCAGTGTCGCCACGACGCTCCGCGGCGTGGTCACGCTTCCGCCCCGCGGAGCGTGGCGGCGACATGAAGTGCCGCCCGACAGGCGGCACCTACACCACCTCCGCCAGCGACCGCACCCGCGGGCAGATGCCGGGGTGCTTGTCGCCCTCGTCGAGCAGCAACGCTCGCAACCCGGCGGCGGTCGCGCCGTGGAAGTCGTTGTCCGGGTCGTCACCGACGAACAGAATCTCCGCCGGCTCGCACCCCGCGACGCGAACGACCTCTTCGAAGAACGCCCCGCCCGGCTTACGAGTGCCCACGAGCGAACTGATGACCAGTCGTTCCGCGAGCGGCTGAAGTGCCGGCGTGCCGGCGACCACGCTCACCAACCGCGAGTCGTAATTCGACCCCATGCCGACCGTCACCCCACCGGCGTACAGGCGGGCGATACACTCGGCGGCAAGTGGAGGAACGGTCCAGGCGTTGGGGTCGGCAAACCGCAGGTACAATTCCAGAAACAACTCATCCGTCGCGCCGTCGATGGTGGCGAAGACGATGTTCCGCCACCGCTCCCGCTCGCGGGCTTCGCTCGTCACCCAGTTGAACTCGCGGTCCTGGCTCTCTTCCACGCGAAACTGTGCCCACAAGCGCGGGCCGATGACCGCGGGGTCGGCGGTCAGCCCGTGCCGTTTCGCGGCGGTGGCGTACACCTCCGCGGCGGGCAAGGCGGGGAAGATGACCGTGCCGACGGCATCGAAGAAGACGGCTTTCACGTCAGTCCCGCCCAGGGCCGGGCACCATCGATTGCCGCGGGCGGCCGGCCGCCTGGCTCGACCCGAGTTGCGGCCGCACCTTCTTCACCGGGGCGGCGGTCGCGGCCATCTCCCGCTTCACGTCGCGGGCCGCACGGCTGGCGATGGCGAGCTTCAGAAGTGCCATCCCACCGCGGAACAGGGCCAGCCCGACGAACAGGAAGATCACCCCTTCCACCACCCGCCCGTTCAACAGAAACTGAACGTAGCACAGCACGAACGCCCCGACCCCGCCACCGAGTAGCAGCCAGCCGGCCAGTTCCCGAAGCCAGACGACGACCGTCCCCATGACGCCCCCTCTGTGATGACCCCTGGCACGGATGCCGGGTGGTCGCGTGTCACCGAAACGCCCCGTTCGACCGGAGGAGAGTGAAGACTGTGCTCAGCAGGCACGGCAGCGCGAACACGACGAGTGCCGCCAGCACCCAGGGCCAACAGCCCACCTTCGGCAGAGCACTGGCCCCCTTGTGCTTCGCCCAGCCCCGCCACTTCTCCGGCCGGTTGTACTCCCGCCGGTTGGTCGTCCATTGCGTGTCCAGGCAGACGGCCCGCGCCTCGTCCCGGTTCATGACGTGCAGCCGCCAGTACCAGAACACCAGCCAGACGGCGAACGCCAGCCCGAGGACGACGGCGGCGACAATCATGAACCGGCTGATGCTGTTCGTGAGCGCGCCGGGGTCGATCAGGTTGCCCTGATAGTCTTGCGTGTAGCCCGACTCTTCCGTCAAGTTGTTGAACGGGCGGAGGGGGAAGCCGTTGCGGAAGTCCACTTTCAGTTTGGTGGCCACCAGCCACAGGAGTTGCCCGGCCAACACGGCCACCCCGACGCGGGCGAACACGAACAGCAGTTCGGCCTCGCGGACGGGCACGGCCGGGCGGACGGTCGCCTTCACCCCCGGCTTCACGAACGTGGTCGGCGCGTCGAACGGCATCCCCGCTCGCATGACGGCGAAGAAGCGGAAGGCGGCGAGCAAGTACACCATCGCCGCGACGGTGAGCATCAGGTCGATGAACAGCAGGTTCGGCTGCGTCTGCCGGCCGAGGAGCTGGTTGCCGGGTTGCGGTTGGTAGGGAATGCCGTCGGGGAAGAAGGCGAAGTAGCAGACGACGACCACCACCGCCGGCGGGCCGACCACCCACCGCAGGGCGAGCCCCGTGCCCCCGAGCAGGAGTACGACGGCCGCCGCCACCCACTGTTGCAGGAACAGCCCGTAGACGGCCGCCAACAACACCAGCCCGCCGGCGGCGATCAGGAGGTAGGTGCGAGCCGCCGGGTTGTGAATCATCTGCACATACGGGTTGTCGGCCGCGGGCGGCGTGACCTTGCGCTCCGGCGGTGGCGTGGCGGGTTCGCTCATTTGCGGATCCTCGCCCCGCGGATCTGCTCCAGGCGTTGCAGGATGAGCTGCACCGGGTCGTCCTCGTCGAACCGGAACACGTTCGCGCCGGACTTGACGAGCGCCGTCCGCACCGCGTCGAACTTGCTCAGGTAGCCGTCGATGAGGGCGTCTTCCACCAGTTTGGTGATGGTCAGCCGGGCGCCGCGGTCGCGCTTCTCCCGCAGGTCGTTCGGCGGGGGCACGTCGGCCGGCCAGGGCAACAGCACCAGCACCTGGTGATGCCTCGCTCGGGCCGCCCGCACCGCCGCCAACAGGCGGTCCAGGTGGCCATTCAGTTCGACCAGGTCGGCCAGGATGACGTACAACTCGTTGTCGCGGGCGACGCCCACGCTTCGCACGATGGCGTCCGCCAGCACCGACACCTTCTCTTTGCCGAGGAAGCGGTAGTTGCCCTGGGTGTCGTACATCTGCGGGGTGGACTGCAACCGGTGGGCGAGCAGGAATTTGTCGGCACGGGCGGCGAAGAACTCGTCGTCGTAGATGGAGCGTTCGATCGCGGCGGGTGTGTCGCCGTCGAGGGTGGCGAACAGCGCGGCCAGTTGCTTCCGCTTCGCCAGTTCGGTGGACCGCGGGGGGAAGATGCCGCGAATGCCGAAGACGAGCCAGAACAGCCCGGTCAGCGAGAGCGGGGCGATCATGATTAACAGAGCAATGGCGAGGAAGATGACGCCATCGGGCCACGGCTGCTGCGGGCGGACGATGTCGCGTGCCCAGCCGATGACCGTGTTCAGCCCGCCGAGCAGGAAGACGTAGACGAACCACAGGGCCGGGAGCAGCAAGACGGAGCGAGCCCGCGAGTCGAGGAGCGGCATCCAGAACATGCCGAACGGGCGGGAGTTCACCCGCTTCTCGATCAACTCCGGGTACATCTCGACGGCGAGCGAGTACGCGAACTTGGACAGCGTGGGCACGTCGGTCGCGGACAGTTCGGGCATGCGGGCGGCGGTCTCGGCGAACAGTCGCAGCATCTGCATCTGATGCAGCTGCGTCCGCGCCGGCTTCATCCCCTTGAACTCCTTCTCGTCGAACACGGTCAGCCCGACGATGTCGCGGTTCGCACTCGCCGCCTGCGCCACCGCCGCACCGACGCCGGCCGCCCGCGCGAGCGGGGTGTTCCCCGGCTCGCCCAGCCGCATCGCGTTCGACGCATCCAGGAAGAACACACACCGCACCGGCACGTCGTTCTCGAACTCCTTCGTGATCAGCACCTCCCGCCGGGCCGACGCCTTCCACGCGATCATTTTCGGCGGGTCGCCGGGGCGGTACTCCCGCAGGTCGAGCAGTTCGCTCCCGCCGCCGGGTCGGCGCAGGCGGTGAATGCCCGGCGGGGGCAGGCTGTTCAGCCGCTTGGTCGCCCGCTGCCCGCCTTCCTCGTCCGCCAGGGTCGGCAGCACGAGGTACTCGGTCGGCACGCGGAGGAAGATGCGGCGGTAGAAGAACCCGCAGTAGTCGGCGAACCGCAGTTCGACACCTTCGAACTTCACGACCCCAGGGGCGACGGGGTGAAGCCGGTACTCGATGTCGATCGGCTGATCGGTGGCCAGCCGACCGACCACCCGCCGGTCCCCGCCGACCACACCCATGCCGACCGGCAACTTGTCGGCCGCCGCGACGAACGGCAGGCTCAAGCCGCCGGGCTTGATCGCCAGTTGCACGCGGATGGTCGCCTCCACCTTCGCCCACAGGTTCGGCTGCTCGCGGTCGTTTTGCACCAGACGCCGCTCGATGGAGATGCGACCGGCCGCGGCGGTGGTGCGGGTGAGGAACCACACCCACTCGCCAATGAACCACAGGACGAGCGTGAGCGCGAACAGGCCGGCGAAGCCGCCGTAGTAGGCCAGCCACACCCCCCAGAACGTGACCACCCCGGCCACGATCAGGAACCAGACGCCGCGGGAGGTGAGCATGGGTTCTCAATCCGGGTTAGCCGCGAGCCAACGGCGAGCGCTGGGGTGATTGGAGATTGCG
>JANNDF010001172.1:0-3072 GCA_031387445.1 Planctomycetia bacterium | reverse complement strand
CTCGCCGATGGCGCGGGCGAAGGCGAGCGTGAACCCGGTGAGCGTGGGCGGCACGAGCATCGGCAGCAGCACGCGGCGGAAGGTCTGCCACTTCGACGCGCCGAGTGTGGCGGCGGCCTGTTCCAGTTCGGCGTCCGCGTCTTCCAGTACCGGCTGCACGGTCCGCACGACGAACGGGAAGCCGGTGAACACGAGCACGAGCACGATGCCGGTGGTCGAGTACGCCCCCTCGAACCCGAGCGGCACGAGGAACTGCCCGAGCCACCCGTTCTTCACGTACAGGCTGCCGTACACCAGACCGGCGACGGCAGTAGGTAACGCGAACGGCACGTCGACGAGCGCTTCGACGATCCGCTTGCCGGGGAACTCGTACCGCACCAGCGTCCACGCCACGATCAGCCCGAGCGGCACGTTAATGAGCGCGGCTTGCAGACTCGCGCCGAACGTGAGCTGGTAGGCGGCGACGGCCCGGTCATTCCACACGGCGGCGCGGAACTCGTCGAAGTTCAGTTCGGATGCCTTCAGCACGCACGCGGCCAGCGGCAACAGTACGAGCAGGCTCAGGTACAGCAGGCTGGTGCCCAGCCCCAGGCCGAACCCCGGCAGCACCCGCCCGCGGGGGGAGAGCCTCATGGCTGCCACCGCCCGGACGAGCCGGAAGCGTGAGCGACGGCGTTCGCCCTCACTCGTGCCGCACTCCTCGCCCCGTCGCTCACGCTTCCGGCTCGTGCCTCACTCATTTCGCCCCCTTCGCCAGCGGGATCTGGTCGAACTCCCCGCCTTCGGCGAAGAACCGCTTCTGCACGTCGTCCCACTTGCCGCTCGGCACCAGCGTCGTCGCCCGCTTCAGTTGCAGCGCCGGGAACTGGTCGGCCGTTTCCTTCAGCACCTCCGCGCTCGTCGGCCGATAGTAGTGCTTGGCAATGATCCGCTGCCCCTTCGGGGTGTGCAGGAATCGCATGTACGCCTCGGCCGCTGCGCGGGTGCCCTTGCGGTCCACGACTTTGTCCACCACCGCGACGTGCGGTTCGGCCAGCACGCTGACCGGCGGGTAGACGATCTCCAGCGCGCCGTTCGCCTCTTTCACTTCCAGGTGCGCCTCGTTCTCCCACGTCAGATGCACGTCGCCGATGCCCTTCGTGGCGAACGTCATGGTCGCCCCGCGGGCGGCCGGGTCGAGCACCGGCACCCGCCCGAACACGTCGGACACGTACCGCTTCGCGTCCGCCTCGCTGCCGCCCCGCCACACCACCGACCCCCACAGGGCCAGGAAGCTCCACTTGCCGTTGCCGCTCGTCTTCGGGTTCGGCGTAATCACACTCACGTCGCCCTTCACCAGGTCGGGCCAGTCGCGGACTTGCTTCGGGTTCCCCTTCCGCACCACGAACACGATGGTGGACGTATACGGCAGGGTGCCCTCGCGCGGCTTGGTGTCCCAGCCGGCGTCCATCAGCCCGGCCTTGCGGAGTTGGTCGGTGTCGGTGAACAGGGCGAGCGTGACGACATCGGCGGGCAGGCCGTCGATGACCGCCCGCGCCTGACTGCCCGACCCGCCGTGGGATTGTCGGATGACCAACTTTGTGCCGGTCCATTGCTCGTAGTCGTCGATGAACTCGGCGTTCATGTCGCGCCACAGCTCGCGGGTGGGGTCGCAGGCGGCGTTCAGCATCACCTCGTTGCGGGAACACCCGGACGCGACCACCCACACCGCCGCGAACAGCAGCCAGCCAACGATCAGACCGCCGAGAACCTTGCGAATCATCTGTTCCGTACTGATCGGACGAAATCATCACCAAGTTTAGCAACTTAAACAGGCATGGCCAGACGGTGCGACGAAGTGAGCCTCGGCAGGATGGTTTTCGTCACAGTTGGCTGCCCCAGATTTCGCCGTAAGTGCTTGGCGGGCATGGGTGGTTCCGCGATTCGGACATGGTTCCGCGGAAGGGTGGGTGGGTGTGGAATGAAACCATCCATCCCACAAGTTTCTACGGCAACATGTCGGCGACCGCGATGGAATTGGACGGTGCGGCCAGCGGGGAGATGTGATCGGTCGGCCCGAGGGTGAAGTGCGTGCGGTAGGCCGTCGCCCCCAGGCCGGTCGGCAGCGGCACCGGGTCACGGAACACCAGCAGTACGCGATTCTCCACGTCGATCACCCAGTAATCCTGCACCCCGGCGGTGGCGTACAGTTCGGCCTTCGTCGTGGTGTCCATGAACAGGGTCGTGTCGGACACCTCCACGACAAGCACGGCGGACGTGACCTGTCGGGTCGAATAATCCCGGAAGCTGCCCGTTGCCACGACCAAGTCGGGACCAGGATCGTTGGTCGTGCCCACGTCGAACGCCATCTGGCCTCGGACGTGGAACCCGATGGCGAACACCCTTTGGAGTAACTCGTGGGTGATCCCGAGGCTGGTGTTGTGCGGCGGGTTGGGCAGGGCCATCGTGATGATCACGCCATCAATCAGAATGGCCCGCCGGCCGGAGAACACGCCGGTGCTGCACAGGTCGTGGAAGGCGTCGCACGTCCACCGCAGCGGGGTCGGGATGCGCGAGGTCGGGGTCATCAGCGGGGTCATGTCGTTCCTCCGATCCTGAGCGTACCACCGGCGTAACGACGGCACCAGATCACCAGCCCAACTGCTGCTTGAGGCGTTCCAGTCCGCCCGCGAGGGCGGCGTCGGGCGTCGGGTAGACGGCCGCCGCGTCGTCGATCAATCTGCCGTTGTGCGTCTGCGACACGTTGCACACGAACTGCCCTTTGGCGGGTCGGGCGTCGAGGCGGTAGTGCGGCTGCTTGGCCACGGTGACGAACAGTGTGTAGTCACGCAGGCCGGAGACGAAGCCCCCGTCGCGTTTGGCGAGCCATTCGGGGACTGCGGGCACGGGCATCGGACTCTCCGGGGTGCGGGGGACAGTTTGTTGTAGTCGGGGGTGACGCCGTTCGCCCACCCGCGCCAACCGGCCCGTCCGGGGACGAGAAGTGAACATTTTTCACCTTTCAGGTTGATGGTGGACATATTTCACCTTATGGAGTAGGTGCCGCCTGCCGGGCGGCACTCCCCAAGCCGT
>JANNDF010001153.1:0-1470 GCA_031387445.1 Planctomycetia bacterium | reverse complement strand
GCCGCCGGGTGGAGGAATCAACCACCCGGCGGCTCACGCCGCTCGGCTCGCCAATCTCGGTCATCCCATGCCCTCCCTCCACCTGAAGACGAACGAGTGCCGGGTCGGCGTGGTCGGCCTGTACAGCGCCGGCAAGACCGTCCTGCTCACCTCCCTCGTCAACCACCTGGACCACCACGACCCGGACCGCTTCCGCCTGGGCAAGCCGGGCACGGCCGTCCGCAAGTTCCAACTGCTCCCGCCCGACCCCGGGTGGGTGCCGTTCAACTACGCCGGCTTCCGCGACGCCCTGGTCCACAACGGCCGCTGGCCGGAGAAGACCCGCGACCGCTCCATGATCGCCTGCCGGTTCACCCGCTCCGACTGGGCGTTCTCGGACTGCGTACTGAAGCTGTACGACCTGCCCGGCGAGCGGCTGGCCGACGCCGCCATGCTCGGCCGCACCTTCGCCGAGTGGTCGGATCACGTCCTCGATCGGCTGAACAACGACACCCCCGCCCGCACCTGCTGCGAGCCGTTCATGCAGGCGCTCACCGCCGACGCCCCGGACGAGGCCGGGCTGATCGGCACCTACCGGCTGAGCCTGGCCAACCTGATCCTGTCGCTCAAGCCGTTCGTCAGCCCGTCCACCTTCCTCCTCGACACGAACGGCACGCTGGCACAGCGGGGGAGCGCCGGCGACCTGGCCGCGGCGCGGATGTCCGGGCTGGACGGCGCCGAGTTCGCCCCGCTGCCGGCGAACGTGCGGGCGAAGCTGCCCGAAGTGACCGCCACTTTCGCCGCCCGGTTCGAGCGGTACAAGGTGGAGGTGGTGCAGCCGTTCCTGATGGCTCTGAAGTCGTGTACCTCGCTCGTCGTGCTGGTGGACGTGATGATGCTGCTGGCCGGCGGTGTTGGCATGTACGACGACAACCGGCAGATTTTGAAAGACCTGTTCGACGTGCTCGACCCCGGTGAGACGATGGTCGGCACCGTCGGCCGACACCTGTCGAACGTGTTCCTGCCGCGGCAGTGGCGACCGAGGTGGATCACCCGCGTGGCGTTCGTCGCCCCGAAGCTCGACCTGGTTCACCCGCTCGACCGCGACCGCACGCTGACCCTGTTGCGGCGGATGGTGGGCAAGATGGCCGACAACCGTGATGGGCTGGCGCACCGCTACTTCAACGTGTCGGCGGTGGTGAGCACGCGGCAGATGCCGGGCGGCGAAGGGGAGCGGGTGATGGTGGGCATCCCGTCGCGGGACGGCGACGGCAAGCGGATTCACCGCGCCACGGAGCAGCGGTTCCCGGTGAGCGCGGTGCCCGACGACTGGCCGGCCGACTGGCCCGCCGGCCGGTTCGCCTTCCCGGAGGTGTACCCGCTCATCCCCACCCGCAAGGACTACCCGCCGGATCAGATCAACCTGGATGCGGTGCTGGATTTCGTGCTGGGGTGATTCCGCGTCTTGGCGAGCGGGGGGCGTTAGCCCCC
>JANNDF010001150.1:0-12442 GCA_031387445.1 Planctomycetia bacterium | reverse complement strand
TTGATGTACGGCGGCACCCCGCCCCGCCCGCCGTAGTGCCCTCAAACTCGGGGCGTCCGGGTTCATGGCCGGGCTGTCGCTGCCCACGCTGTTTCAGCTTCAAGCGACCGCCGCGAACGGCAAAGAGCCGAAGGCGAAGGCGTGCATCTTCCTCTTCCTGGAAGGCGGCCCCAGCACCATCGACATGTGGGACCTGAAGCCGGACGCCCCGACCGAAATTCGCGGGCCGTACAAGCCGATCAAGACAGTCGTGCCCGGTACGTTCGTCGGTGAGCACTGCCACCGATCGGCGAAAGTGGCCGACAAGTTCACCATCCTCCGCCACCACAGCCACCAGGACAACGGCCACCGCACCGGCTACCACTACCTATTCACCGGTTACAAACCGAACTTCGCGGACGGGGCGAACACCAAGATCCCCGTCAACGAGCTGTACCCGTCGCTCGGGTCCATCGTGTCGAAGGAACTCGGCGGGCGGGGCGGGGTGCCGCCGTACATCAACCTGCCGCACCCGATGGCCGCCGGCGGGCCGGGCTTCTACGGGGCCGAACACGCGCCGTTCGTCATCGAGTCGGACCCCATTCAGCCCGACTTCGAGGTGAAAGACCTGAAGCCGGCCGACCGCCTGACCGACACCCGGTACGAGCGGCGGCAACGGCTGCTGCAACAAGTCGAATCGGGCAACACCCCCGACGGCAAGTCGGGCACGATGGCCACGTACTACGACAAGGCCCGTGACCTCGTGTCGAGTCCGGAGGCCCGCAAGGCGTTCGACCTGAAGGCCGAGCCGGAGAAGCTCCGCCAGCAGTACGGCATGACCACGCTCGGCCAGTGTGCCCTGCTCTCCCGCCGGCTGGTGGAGGCGGGCTGCCGGTTCGTCGGCGTCGATCACAGCGGGTGGGACACGCACTTCTCGTGCTTCCCGAGCCTGGAGAAAGACCTCATCCCGCAGGCGGACATGGCGTTCTCCGCGCTGGTGAGCGACCTGCACGACCGCGGCATGCTCGACAGCACTCTGGTGGTGATGATGGGCGAGATGGGCCGCACCCCGCGGATCAACGAGAAGGCGGGGCGGGACCACTGGTCGATGGTGCAGAGCGTGCTGATGGCCGGCGGCGGCATCAAACCGGGGATGGTGCTCGGTGCCAGCGACAAGACCCAGACGGCCCCGGTCGGCGAGTCGGTCAGCGTGGCCGACATCCTACGCACCGTCTTCACCCTCATGGGCATCGACTGCGACAAGACGTACCTGACGCCCCTCGGCCGCCCGGTGCCGGTCGTGGACGGCGGCAAGGTGATCGCGGGGTTGTTGAAGTGATTTGGCGAGCGGGGGGGGGCGTCAGCCCCCTGGTTCATGACCAATTTCTACCAGGGGGCTAACGCCCCCCGCTCGCCCGGACGGCACCCATGCCCCGCGCACTCCTCCCCCTGTTCCTGCTCGCGGCCCCCGCGTTCGCTCAACCACTGCCGCCGGGCAAGGACTGCTACTGCTGGCCGCCGGGGGCGAAGGCGGGTCAGACGGTCGATGTCATCTTCGGCGGGTCCGACTGGACGCCGGACGTGCAGTTCTTCGTGTCCGATTCGCGGTTGAAGTTTCAGCAACTCGCAGCACCGGGGAACGTCCTCGTCCCCGAAGCGCCCTTCTGGTTCGGCATCAAGAGCTTCGACAACGACCCGCGGTTGCCGCGTGAGGTGCCCGCGCGACTCACCCTGCCGCCCGACCTGCCGCCCGGCCCGGTGCGGTGGAGCGTGGCCAACGCCAACGGTGTCGCCGCCGGCGGGGTGTTCGTCGTCGGCAACGGCGACGAGGTGACGGAAGACGAAGACCGCAAAGGACCACAATCGCTGACACTCCCCGTCACCGTGAACGGCCGGCTGCGAAAGATCGAAGAGATCGACCGCTACCAGTTCACCGCCGACCGCGGCGGGCTGGTGACGGCCGACCTGTTCGCTCGGCGGATCGGCAATGAGTTCAACGGCGTGCTGGAAGTGACAGAAGGCGGGAAGAAGGTGGCCGAAGTGGTGGACACCGAAGGCGACGATCCGACCCTCACGTTCGGCGTCGAGAAGGGCAAAACGTACACGCTGACGGTACGAGAAGTGGACCACCGCGGGTATCGCAACTTCACATATCGCCTCGCACTGTCCACCGGCCCGCGGGTGGTCGCCGCGCTGCCGATGTGCGGGCGAGTGGGTGAGCAGCGCGACGTGGAGTTCATCGGTTACGGGTTGGCGACGGGTGCGGCGAAGTTGGAGCGCGTGACCGCAGAAGTCGAGTTCCCCCGGACGGCGAGCGGGTCGTTCGCCTACAAACTCGCCACGCCGTTCGGCACAGTCCCCTTCACCCTGCACGCGACCGACACCGCCGAGCGCACCGAAGCCGACGGACCGAAGTTACCGGGGCCGTGCGGCGTGTCGGGGCGGTTCGAGAGACACGGCGAGCGCGACACCTTCACGTTCACCGGCCGCAAGTTCGAGGTGTGGGACATCGCCGTCCACGCGAAGAAGTACGATTCGCCCGTCGATGCCGCACTCGTCGTCCTCGCTCCCGACGGGAAGACACTCGCCGCGGCCGACGACGCGCCCGGTTCCGCCGACCCGCGGGTGTCGGTCACGCTGCCCGCCGACGGCGTGTATTCGGTCGTTGTGGCCGACGTGTCCGGCAAGGTGCCCACGCCCGAGTTCGTCTACCGCCTCGACCTCCGCCGGCCGAGTGCCGGATTCCGCCTGAAAACTGTGGGCTTCGCCAACGTCGCCATCGGCGGCAAGGGCACGCTCACGGTCGAAGTCGTCCGCGTAGGCGGGTTCAAAGGGCCGATCACGCTCACCCTGTCCGGGTTGCCCGACGGCGTGACACCGCCGAAAGAAGTCGTCATCCCCGCCGGTGCCCCTTCTCTCGCCGTCCCGCTGGACTGTGCGAAGACCGCCGGCGTGTCGACCGCGTTCATCACCGTCCGCGGCACCGCGAAGGTCGGTGACAGCCCGGTGTCAGTGACCGCCGACGAGCGTGTGCATCTGGCCACCACCTTGAAGCCGCCGTTCAAGGTGAAGTCGCCGGAGGCCGACGGCACCCGCAAGGTGTACCGCGGTTCGACGCACCTGGCCGACCTGGTGGTCGAACGCACTGACGGCTTCACCGGCGAAATCCTACTCGACATGGCCGGCGCCCAGCAGCGGCACCGTCAGGGCATTCGCGGCCCGGTGTTCAAGGTGGCCCCCGGCGTCGGCAGCGTGCTCTACCCGGTCACGCTGCCGGAACACCTGGAGTCCACCCGCACGTCCCGCATCGGGCTGGTGGCGATGGCGAAAATCCCGGACCCGAAGGGCAAGCCGGTGTGGGTGCTGACCGCGATGGACGGCCAGGTGACGATGAGCGTGGAAGGCGCACTGATGAAGTTGTCGCCCGGCCCGGAGGAGTTGACCGCCGTGTGCGGCGAACCAGTCGCCGTGACTCTCAAGCTGGCCCGCTCGCCGAAGTTGACCGGCACCGTCAAAGTCGAGTTGCTCGTTCCCGCCGAATTGACCGGCCTCATCACCGCGGCCCCGCTCGACTGGCCCGCCGACAAGCCGACCGCCACGCTCGTACTCACACCCAAGGCCGACCCGAAACTGGTCGGCGTCCGCACCCTGCCCGTTCGTGCCACCGCCACCCGCGACGGTTTCCCGGTCGTTTCGGAGTGCGATATCGAGGTCGAGTTCGTCGCCCCGCCCGTCAAGCCGATGCCGATTCGGAAGTAGCTCCTCCTCACAACCGGCAACCAATCCCTCAACCCGGTCACAAGTGGCCCGTCACCAGTCGGTCGAGGCCAACGGGAGGAGTTCGCCGCGGTCGCCCAGTTTGAACCCGGTGCGGCGTTCCACCTGCCGCCGTAGTTCGACCGGCGACCCGCTCGCCGGTTCGGGCAACAACTGCCGGTACAACACCTGCCGCACCTGCCGCCCGACTTTGTCCTTCCCCAGTTGCCAGTACGCCCGGCCGGTGGTGAACCGTATCCCACCTTCGGCTCCGGGAATGGGTAGTCCGACCCGCCGGAGCGATCCCCACTCGCGCAACTGATACCCGTTGGAATGCCCTGTCAGAATTGCGTTGTGAAGGGTCGAAAGGAGCGAGCGGGAAGGAAAATCCCCGACATCCCCCTCGAATTCCACCGCATCGGTAAGAGCCGTTGTAATCGTTTCGCCGATTTCCTTGGCGTCGAATCGCCCGCGTTCGATCGCCCGGTCCAGCAAGCAGGCGTTGATCGTGGGCAAACTGAACTGCCCAATGACACGCCCGCGTGGCCCGGCGTCCAGCGTTTCCAGCACACGCCCGGTGCGGGCGTCCCACCGGCGGAACACCTGCACCTGCGAATCCAACTCCCCCTGCGTCTGCACGACGCCGACAATCGACGGCTCGTGGGCGGCGAACCCGATGACGTGCGAGTACGACACCTCCCGCTGCGGCATTTCGACCGCCGCGACGAATTGATTCGTGTCCGCGTCCGCGATCCACGGCTCGCCCGTGTCGGGGTGACTGGTCAAGTAGGAGCGGGAGTCGGAGCTGAACGGTCGCAGGATCCCGACGGTCGAACTGCCCGGCGCCCTCGGCAGTTCAACGCGACGGCCGACCTCGTCACTCTTCGGGTCGATATTGACCATGTACCGGATGACCTCTTGTCCTCGCTGTGCATGGAGGAGGTACCGCCGGCCGTCGGGGCGGAAGGCGGCCCCGCCCGTCACCTGAAAGTGAAGGTCGGGTACACCGTCGGGGGTGAGTCGCGCCAACTGCATGGGTTGCCCGCCCGACACGTCCCACACCTCGCAGGCCACTCCGCCCACGACCAGCCGGGTTCCGTCCGGAGAGAACGCGATCCCGTCGCCGCACCCGACCAGCCACTCGTGCAGCAACTTCCCGCTCCCGCCGTCGTGGAGCCGCACCGTGCTTGCCTTCGGCGGCCCCTCGGCAATCGGGTGGGGGTGCAATGTGGCGACCCGACTGCCGTCGTGGGTGACGGCGTAGTTCCCCCCCTCGGCGGGGATGGCGACCTCCCCCGCGGACGGGGCGAGCGACCACAAGCAGACGCGGGAACTCTGGTACACCGCCCACGGGGCGATCGTCGAATCGTCCGGGGCGATGGCGACGAAGTGTTCGGCGTTGTCCGCGAACGGGACGGGCAGGCCGACCACGTGGCGGGTGCGTGCGTCCCAGATCACCCCGCGGTTCAGGCCGGGGATGAACCACCGCTTCATGGTGTGGAACTTGGTCGGCTGCGTCCACTTGCCGTAGGGGATCGCCGTTCGAGATAGCGTTCGAATGTCCACCTGGGCGTAAACGTCCCACACGGCGAGTTCCGACCGCATCTCATGCTCGCTCAACGTCAGGAGTTCTCGCTCGCTCTCGGCATCGATGAAGTAGACGCGCTCGCCCACGGGCAGGGGGTCGGCGAGCGGCTTGCCGAACTGAGGGTCGTCGTCGTTGAGGTTCCACACGCGGAGCAGGCCGTCCTGCCCCAGAATGGCCGCACGGGCGTCGGTGGCGTCGAACACGCCGCGGCTGGTGTTCGCCTGCGGCAGTTGCACCCGTTTGCGGATGACCGGATCGGCCTCCGGGTCGATCTGGTACACGTCTACGCCCGCTTCTTGGGCGATGAGCACGAAGCGGCCGTTCGGCGACAGTGCGTACCACCCCCCACCGTCCCCCTTCGCTTGGAGGACAGGACCGACCGGGGCAGCGGTCTTGAAGGAGAAGCACTGGACACGGAGACTGTTATCCGGATCCATCGTCTCCAGCAGGAAGAGCGGGCACATCGCGTGACCGCGCGACACGAGCATGTTGCCGTCCTCGGTCGTGTGGCTCTTCAGTTTCACGAGCGGCTTGCCCGGCTGGGTGCGCTGGTGCTGCCAGAACGTCAGCCGACACGGACTCCGGCTCGTGACGACGAGCGTCTGGTTGTCCGGCCCCCAACCGCAATACTCGACGCCGCGGACCTCGTCGGCCACCGTGTCGGTCAGCGGCTGGCCGGCGTCCTGCGCGGCGGTCGGGTCGGTCTGCCACAGTCGCATGTGGCCTTTGCTGGTGACCGTCGCCAGCCGCATGCCGTCCGGGCTGAAGGCGATCCGCTCCACGAGTGCCGAGTGTTTCATCGGCGGGCCGACGGGCTTGCCGACGTTCGGGGACTTCACGTCGGCGTCCCACAGTTGCACCACATCGCCGGCGGACGTGGCCACCCACTTGCCCGACGGGTGGTACTCGACCACTCGTACCGGGTCGGCGTGATCAAGGATCGCCCGCAATCGCGGGTGCTGCGGCGTCCAGTCGCCAATCGCCCGCCGCACGCGGGCGTGCAAGTCGGTCGCGTCTTCCGGCGCCAGTTCGGCCGCCCGCGCGAGCCAGAGCAGGCCGCGGGTGACTTCGTCCCGCTCGCAGAAGTTCAGCCCTTGCCCATAGGCCGTCTCGGCCCCGATCAGTTGTTGTGCCCGGGCGACGGCGAGTGCGTCGGTCACCTTCTGCTGTTCGGCCAACACGCGGCCCTGTTCGGCGAGCAGGTCGCGGTTCGCCTGGGTTTGCATGAATGCGAATACGGTGGAGACGACGGCGACGGCGAGGACCGCGGCGGCCGCCAGCCCGCCGGCGAGGGCCAGGGCCGGGTTCCGCCGGCACCACCGCCAGCCGCGTTCGACCGCGCCGACTGGGCGGGCCTGAATGGGGTGGCCGTCCAGGTATCGCCGCAGGTCGTCGGCGAGTGCCGCGGCCGTCGGGTAGCGCTTGGCGGACTCTTTTTCCAGGCACTTCAGCGCGATCACCTCCAGATCGCGGGGGATCGACGGGAGCAAGCGGCTGGGCGGCACCGGTGCCTGGTTGCGGACCATCTCCAGAGTCGAGGGGGCGTTCTCCCCGCGGAACGGCGGGTTTCCGGTCAGCGCCTCGTACAGGATGCCGCCGAGGGCGTACACGTCGGTCGCCGGGCCGATGTCGCGGGTCCGCCCGTCCGCCTGCTCCGGGGCCATGTACGCCGGGGTGCCGAGGACGGCCCCGGTGTGCGTGTGGTCGTCCGCGTCCAAGAGTTTGGCCAGGCCGAAGTCGGTCACCTTTGGGGTACCACCGGGCGTCAGCAGGACGTTGGCCGGCTTCAGATCGCGGTGGACGATGCCGTTCTCGTGGGCGTGCTGGACGCCCCGCGTGATCGCCTCCAACACCTCTGCCGCCACACGGGCCGGCTGGGGAGTGCGGTCGAACCGGGCGGCGAGGGTGCCACCGCTGACGAACTCCAACGACAGGTAGGGCACCTGCCCGCTGCCCCCCGGCGGGGCACATTCGCCCACCTCGAAAATGGGCACGATGTTCGGGTGCTGGAGGCGGGCGAGGGCCTCGGCCTCCAGGCGGAAGCGGGCAACCTCCACCGGTGAGGCGAACTCGGCCGAG
Source organism: Planctomycetia bacterium (assembly GCA_031387445.1). Taxonomy (GTDB): domain Bacteria; phylum Planctomycetota; class Planctomycetia; order Gemmatales; family Gemmataceae; genus JALHQU01. The sequence continues at coordinate 5,040 of JANNDF010001150.1, read as the reverse complement.
CGGATCATTTTGAGCGCCACCAGCCGGTTCAGCCCGACGTGCCGCGCCTTGTACACCACCCCCATCCCGCCATGTCCCAGTTCACCGAGGATGTGGTGCCCGACCGCCACCCACCCGCCGCCGGCGGGTGGGGTTGAGGACTCCTTGTCGGACACCGTTTCGGCAGCCGCCGCCACTCGATCCGATTCGAGTTCCGGAAAGCGGTGCAGGTACTCCCCGACGGTCGGCGTGTCGCCCACCTGCCGGCGGTAGTGGGCGTCCAGTCTGATCAGTTCGAGCAACAGGGGAGTACGGGCCGCCTCCGGCACGGCGGTCAGGAACTCGGCCAGATCCGGGCGGGTGTCCGACTGCCACGCCGCCTCGAACCGCGCGCACGCGTCGTCCAGTTGCCGGGCCACGGTGAGGGGAAGCGACGGGGTCGGGTCGATGAGTCGGGTCGTGTTCATGTGGCGTCCGGGGCGTTCGCCCGCTCCCACGTCTTGCGGATGAGCGACAGCCGCCGCTCGACGGTGGCCAACGCCTTGCCCAGCCGCTCGGCGATCTCGGCGTTCGTGAACCCTTCCATCTTCCACAGGGCGATCGCCTTCAACTCCGCGTCGCCGAGTGCGTCGAGCATCCGGAGCATGTCGTCGGCCAATTCGGCTTCGACGGACGGCGGCAGGGCGGCCCCGGCCACCCCGCCGATGCCCGGTGCCGTCGTGTCATCGAACACCGACTCCCCGGCCACGTCGCCGCCGCCCCGCTTCAGCCGGTGTTGGTCGCGGACGAGGCGGGCGGCCTTTCGCGCCGTCACGGTGGACAGCAGCCGCCATAAGTCGTCGCGGTCGTTCAACTGCGGAAACCCGCCCCCCTTCGCCCGCCGACAGAAGCTGTCGAACGCGCTGAGGGCGACGTCTTCCTCGTCGGCCGATGCCTTCCGCTTGAGCCCACCCAGCTTCGACCGAGCCAGCCCGACCAGCCGCGGGAAGTACCTCTCCCACAGCGCGCTCGCGGCGGCGTCGCTGCCGGCGCGGAGTTCGTCGAACCAGTCCACGAGGGAGTCGGTCGGGTCGGTCATGGTGGCGAGGCGGAGTACCTGAATGTGCGTCGGAGTATACCCCCATTGCTCCCGCCAAGAAAAACGAAATCTTTGAGGGGTGCGGCGCACCGACGGGAATGACCGGGGTGTGAGGGCCACCCGGCCCGACACGAACCCCAACCGGAGACCTGACATGTTCCGCCTCCTCGCCAACCTGTTCGCCGCCGACACCGCCACCTCGACCAGTACCCCGGCTTACAAGTTCCGCCCGCAGGTGACCGGGATGGAAGACCGCTACACCCCGGCCTCCCTGGCCGCCTCGGCCTTCGACCCGCAACCGGAACCGCCGCTGACCACCCGTACGGCGACCGTCTCCACCACGACGAGCATCCCTGGCACTTACATCCCTGGCACCTACGTCCCCGGCGTCACCCGCGGCATCATCATCGTCGGCATCTGAGCGGTCGCGAAACACGTCAGCATCCGACCTGTGAATTGGGTGCCGACGTGAGCGATGCACACGAATTCACCACAACCACATGAACGGGAGGAGACAATGAGTGACATCAGCGCCTCGGTGGGGAACGGCGGGTCGAACCGGCCGGCGGACGTGCTTCTGGTGCAGAAGATGCTCAACGTGGTCCCCGAGATCCGCGGCGGGCCACAGGTGCAACTGGTCGAGGACAGTATTTCCGGGGTCAAGACGGTCGGTGCCATCAGCCGACTCCAGCAATGGTGCTTCGGGTGGGCGGACGGGCGGATCGACGCCGCCGGCCAGACGATCGGCAAGCTGGTGGAGGAACTGAAACTTGTGCAGCGCATGACCGAAACGCTCCGACCGATTGTCCAGGCGCAACTCGCCCGCCTGACGTTGTCGGGGGTCACCCCCGATGTGCTGCTGCGGGATCTGCAATACCTCTCCCCGTTTCGGCTCGCGGTGTTGGCGGTGGCGCTGGCGGAGATGGTGCCGGCCCCGAACGGCGCGGTGAACGACGTGATGCCGGCACCGCCGGAAAAGATTCCGAAGACCGAACTGGTGCTGCAAAACCCGCGATTCGGCTGGCGACGGTTGAAGGACTACGTCGACAAGGGCTTCCCGTCGCTACGACCCGGGGTCACCGTCAGCGAGAAAGAATTCTACCGCGGGCTGATGGTACGCGACGCCCGGATTGAGATGGGCGGGCCGAACGGGGCGTCGAACAAGTTGCACTGGTGCGGGGTGTTCTGCGCCTGGGTGTACCGCCAGCGGGAGCGGCTTCTCCCGTTCGTCCCTCCGGGCAAGTCGCTCCGAGACGTCACCTGGATCCCCGGCCGCCTGAACATGACCCCCTCAACCCTCTCCACAGCTCTTGAGAACCGGGCATACCAGATCAAGCCGGGCGACATCTGCCACCAACCGAAGGGGATGAATACCCACCACTTCATCGTCCTCAGCTCGGCGGTGAACGGAAAATTCTGGACCCTCAACTCCAACGGCTACCTCTGTTCGAATGAGGTGAAGAAGTGGGACCTCTCGACCGTGCAGGCGTGGTACCCGGCCGACAGTTTCCTCAGTTGATGTGGCCTACCGCTCCGAACACGGGCTGATTGCCGCTTAGTTCAGATCGCAGGGCGTGTTCACATCGGTGACGTGCGGTCCGTTGCCCGCAATCCGGTCAGCGGGCTGTGGCTCCCGGCCGGGCGAGCGGGTACACTCATCCCCTCTCCCATGCCCACCCCGCCCGCCGACACCGTCGCCGCGTCCGCCCGCCGCAAGGTGGCGTGGCGGATCCTCCCCCTCCTGCTCGCCCTGTACGTCGTCGCCTACCTCGACCGGGCCAACCTCGGGTTCGCCAAGTTGCAGATGTTGGAGGTGGAAAAGGAGTGGTTCACCAACGAGGTTTTCGGCTGGGGGGCGGGGCTGTTCTTCGTCGGCTACCTCGTGCTGGAAGTGCCGGGGGCGCTGCTGGTGGAGCGGTGGAGCGCTCGCAAGTGGTTCGCCCGCATCCTCGTCACCTGGGGCGTCATCTCGATGGCGATGGCGGCGGTGCAGAGCGTGCCGCAGTTCTACATCACTCGCTTCCTGCTCGGGTTGGCCGAGGCCGGGTTCTACCCCGGAGTGATCGTCTACTTCACCCACTGGTTCCCGAAGCGGGAGCGGGCGCGGGCGATGGCGGTCATGCTCCTGGGCGTGCCCGGCAGTCTGGCGTTCGGTGCCCCCCTGTCCGGGGTGCTGCTCGAACAGCACTGGCTCGGACTGAAGGGGTGGCAGTGGGTGTTCCTGGTGGAGGGGGCACCGGCGGTGCTGCTCGGTCTGGCCGTGCCGTTCCTGTTGCCCGACCGTCCGAAGGACGCCAAGTGGCTCACACCGGCCGAACGGCACTGGCTGGAAACGACCCTGGAAGCCGAACGGCGGGAGACGCAGGCCGTCGGCGGGGCGGTGTCGGTGTGGCAGGTGCTTCGTACCCCGGTGGTGTGGCTCCTGGCGGTGGGCATCTTCGTGACCAACCTGGGCGGGTATTCGCTGGTGTTCTGGCTGCCGACGGCCGTGAAGGGGCTGTTCGCTGCCGGCGGCGCGACGCCGGGCAACGCCCACGTGCTGTTCCTGACCGGGCTAGCGTACCTGGGCGGGATGACCGGCGTTTGGGCGTCCGGCCGGTGGTCCGACCGCTCGGGTGACCGCAAGTGGCACTGTGTCGCCGGTCAGATCGGCACGGCGGTGTTCCTCGCCCTGAGCGTCATCCCCGGTCAGCCGATCCCGCTGTTCATTGCCTGTCTCATCCTCACCGGCTTTTTCGCCTTCTTCTGGACGACCCCGTTCTGGGCACTGCCGGGCGGCACGCTCACCGCCACCGCGGCGGCGGTGGCCGTCGGGGTCATCAACATGTGCGCCAACCTGGCCGGGTTCATCGGCCCGGCCGTCGTCGGCGAGATGAAGAAGGCGGGGACGACCGACGCGACCTGCCTGCTCGGCCTGTCCGCGTGCTACGCCCTCGGGTCGCTGCTCGTCGCCTTCCTGCCCGTAACCAAACCCACCGGGGTGAAGGCGTGACCGAGCCGACCCGCGAGCAACTGCTCTCCCACTACCGCGGCATGGCCCTCATCCGCCGGTGCGAGGAGCAACTGGCGAAGGCCCACCAGCGGGGGCTGATCCACGGGGCGTGCCACACCTATGTGGGGCAGGAGGCGATCGCGGTCGGGGTGTGTGCCCACCTGACCCGCGACGACGTGGTGTTCAGTACCCACCGCGGGCACGGGCACGCGCTGGCGAAGGGCGTGCCGCCAGTGGAACTGATCGCCGAGCTGTTCGGTCGGTCCACCGGGTGTTCCCGCGGGCGCGGCGGGAGTATGCACCTGTTCGCCCCGGAGGTGGGGCTGATGGGCACGAGCGGGCTTGTGGGCGCGTGCATCCTCCAGGCAGCCGGGGCGGGGTACAGCTTCAGCTTGTTGAAGACCGGCCGGGTGGCGGTGGCCTTCTTCGGCGACGGGGCAGTGAACAACGCTGCTTTCCACGAGGGGCTGAACCTGGCGGCCATCTGGAAGCTGCCGGTGCTGTTCGTGTGCGAGAACAACCAGTTCGCCACTGAGGTGCCGTTCGCCTACGCCGCCGGCAACCCGAGCGTGGCCGGTCGCGGCGCGAGCTATGGGATGCCGGGCGTGGAGGTGGACGGGAATGACGTGCTGGCGGTGGCGGCGGTGACGGACGAGGCGGTGCGGCGGGCCAGGGCCGGGGAGGGGCCGACGCTCATCGAGTGCAAGACGTACCGCACCCGCCCGCACGCCGAAGGCATGGGCGACTTCACCTACCGTACGCGAGCCGAGGTGGAGGAGTGGAAGGCCCGCTGCCCGATTCAGAAGATGCGTGCTGAGGGAAACGCAACCGAGTGCGACCGTATCGATGCGGAGGTAGCGAAGGAGATCGAAACGGCCCACGCGACGGCCGAAGCCGCCCCGTGGCCCGACCCGAAGACTGCGGCCACGCACGTTTACGCCGAACGAACCCCACCTCTCCCCGCTGGGGAGAGGTCGCCGGGTCGCGCAGC
>JANNDF010000853.1:0-6549 GCA_031387445.1 Planctomycetia bacterium | reverse complement strand
CACCTCCGACCCTGGGAATCCGTTCTGGTCCAATAAGGCGGGCACCCGCCTACTTGATATAGGAATCGGCTCGTCAAGCTTCCAGAATTACACAGATCCCCTGGATTATCGTCCAGCCAGGTCCGACTGTACCGTTTTTCGGGCTGATTCACAAGCAAACCGGGCGCCCGGCAGCCAGCCCAGGCACCCGATTCTGCCGATTTTTCCGAATTACTTGCCGGGCGTGCCCGGTCCGGCGGTCGGGACGATACCGCCCTCTTTGCCGAACTCTTTCACGTCCGGCATCTTCAACTTGGCCGGGATCGGGCCGGGAGCCGGGCGGTACTTGTTGAGCGTGAGGATCATCACCTCGGTGATGTCGGCCCGCTTGGACACGTGGAACGGCATGGCGGCCGTCGCCCGCAGTTTCAGGTCGATGTAGTTCTGCGACTCGGCTTCTTCCTTGGTGGTCGCTTCCGGGTAGGCGAGGACGATGTCGTACCCGTTCGTGTCCACCACGCCGGCGACCACCTGGTTCACGTCGCTGAACAGTTCCTTCAGGTGCTTGCTGGCGGTGGCGTCGAGGTCGTCCTTGAGCGCCCGCTCACGCTTCTCGAAGGCGAACTGCTTCTCCTTCATCTGGTCCACGATCTGGTTCTGCTTGGCCACTTCGGTCGTCCGTTGAAGCACGTCCTGCAAGGACGCGATCTCGTTCCGCATCTTCAGCAGTTCGATGGCGGCGGTGATGCGGGCGTTCTCCATCGTCACCGCGTAGTACTGCCACTTGTCGAACTTCTTCATCAGCATGGCGACGTTGAACGCCGCCACCCGCGGCGGGTCGGAGCGGGTCGGGGTGGCCGGGGCCGGCGTGGCCCCACCACCGGCCGGCGGAGCTTGAGCCATCGCCGCCCCTGCCATCGCCGCCACCGCCGCCAGGCACAGATACACGCGCTTCACTTTGGCCCCTCCGTAGGCGAAACACCGCGGCCACGGGGGGTTCCGGTCCCCCGTCGCCGGCCGGTCTGGTGCGGCGTCCGATCCCCACCTGTGTGTTCCGCAAGTCGGCGGGTTCTACCGTGCCCTCCCGCCCGCGTCAATGCGAAGGGAGGCGGGTCAGAGGAATGCCAATGTGGGTGAGCCGCCCGCAGATCTGAAGCCGACCCCGCTGGCTCCAGGCCGCCGCTTCCGAAAGGCCGTTACGGCCGCACCGTGGAGTACGGCAGCGACTGCTTCAGCCCGGCCAACTTGGCGGTCACGATGCGGGTGCCGGTGAGGTCCAGGTAGGTGAGCGTCTCGCTCAGCTTGCCGAACGCCTCGTAACTCTGCCCGCTCACGCCCGTGTTCGCCAGGTGGAGCATGGACATCGCCTTGAACCCGCTGAACTCCTTCGCCCCCTTGTCCGTCAGCTTGGTGCCGCTCAGGTTCAGGGTGCCCAGATTCTGAAGGGCGGTCAACTTGCCGGCGGCGTCGGCCGTCGGGGTGTTGCTCAGGTCGAGCGAGTACAACTGCTTGTTGTTGTCCAGCAGCGGCTCGATGCCGGCGTCGCCGATCTTCGTGCCGCTGGCGGCCAACTCGCCCAGTCGTTTGAACGGGGCGAGCGCCTTCACCCCGGCCGACGTGACCCCGGTGCGGCTGATGGTCAACTGGGACAGGTTGGTGTTCTTGGCCAGCGGATCCAGGCCGGCGTCGCCGATCTTGGTCGCGGTCAGGTCCAGGTTGTGCAACCCTTTTGAATCCGCCAGTTCCTTCATGCCGGCGTTGCCGACGGTCGTACCGGACAGGTTCAGGTCGCCGAGGCGGGCGAGCTTGCCCACGCTCTTCATGCCGGCGTCGGTGATCTTCGTGCGACTCAGGTCGAGGGTGCTCAGGTTCGTGCAGCCGGCCAGGGAAGCAACCCCGGCGTCGTTCACTTGCGTGTTCGCGGCGTTCAGGGAGTACAGCGTTTGCGACCCGTCCACTGCTTTCAGCCCGGCCCCGTTCACCCCCGTGAAGTCGACGGAAAGGGAGGCCAGTTTCGGCAGCTTGGGGAGCGCCCCCAGCCCGGCGTCGGTCAGGGCCGTGCGGGTGAGCGTGAGCGCGGTCAGGCTGTTCAGCTTGCCCAGGTGCTTCAGCCCGCTGCCAGTGATCTTGGTGTCGCTCAGGTCGAGCGACATGAGCTTGCTCAGACCGGCGATGTGCTCCAGTCCGGCATCACTGATGACGGTGAAGCTCAGGTCGAGCGAGGTCAGTTCGGTCAACTCGCCGATCGACTTGAAGTCCTCGGCGGTGATCTTGCTCCGGCTCATCGACAGGTTCTTGAGCGACTTCAGTTGCGCGAGCGCCTTGAACCCGTCCCGCGACAGCGACGTGTCCGTCACGGTCAGGGCATTGAACGTCTTGATGTCGTCCAGTTCCTTCAGCCCGGTGCCGATGATCTTGCCCGGCCCGAGGGTGACGGACACCAGCGCCTTGCACTCGGCCAGGTGCTTCAGCCCGGCGTCGGTCACCCCGCTGTTGGTGAACGACACGCTCGACAGGTACTTGAAGCCGGCCAGTTCCTTCGCCACCGCCTTCAGCTTGGCGTCCGTCACTTGCGGGCCGAAGTGGGCCGAGTACACGGCCAGCCCCGCGGCATTCGGCGCGTTGTTGCGGATGACCGCCTTGCGGTCGGCCGGGTTGTAATTGTACTTGCTCAGCGTGACCCCCGCCTTCTCGACGGCGGCGATGGCGTCGGCGTCGTCGGCGTAGGCCTTCACGTTGTTCTGGGCGAGCGCGACGGGGGCGAGCAAGAGCAGGGCGATCAGCACGCGGGCGGGCATGGCCGGACCTCCGGAAGCGAGAGTGGCGGTGTGAGTGTACCAGAAACCCGGCGGGATAGAATTGCACCGATGGTTCCACCCCCCGACCGCATCCTGTTCGTCACCGGCAAGCTGGCCGAGCCTGCATTGCGGCGGGTCCTGGCCGACCTCGCCCCGGCGGTCGGGTTCACGTTCGACGTGGCCGTCATGCCCATCACCGTGGCGGCGCTCCTCACGACCCCGTGGGTGGCCAAGCGGCTGAGCGTGCCCGCCGGCACCACGCGGGTGGTCCTGCCGGGGTTGTGCAACGGCGAGTTGGCGGAGGTCGAACGGGTGGCGAACGTGCCGGTGCAGCGCGGCCCGACCGACCTGCGGGAGTTGCCCGAACTGTTCGGCAAGCGAACCGGCCCGCCCCCCGGCTACGGGGCGTTCGACATCGAAATCCTCGCCGAGATCAACCACGCCCCGCGGAAGCCACTCGCCGAAATCCTTTCCCTCGCCCGCCGGCACGCCGCCGACGGCGCCGACCTCATCGACCTGGGGTGCGACCCCGGCGGCGGGTGGGGCGGTGTCGGCGAGACGGTGAAGGCACTAAGGGATGAGGGGTTGCGGGTGTCGGTCGATTCGTTCGACCCGGCGGAAGTGGAAGCCGCGCTCGCGGCCGGGGCGGAACTGGTGTTGAGCGTGAACGGCGCGAACGTCGAGCACGCCCGGCGGTGGGCGGAGCACTTCCCGCACGCCGAAGTGGTCGCCATCCCCGACACACCGTGTGACCTGGATTCGCTCGACCGCACCGTTGAAACGCTCCACCGTTGGGGCGTGAAACACCGCCTCGACCCGGTGCTCGAACCGATCGGGTTCGGGTTCGCCGCCAGCCTGGGAAGGTACATCGAAACGCGTCGCCGACACCCCGACGCCGAGATGATGATGGGCGTGGGCAACCTGACCGAGTTGACCGACGCCGACAGTGCGGGGGTCAACGTGCTGCTCGCGGGGGTGTGCCAGGAACTCGGCATCCGCAGTGTGCTGACGACGGAGGTCATCAACTGGGGCCGCAGTGCGGTGAAGGAACTTTCCCTCGCCCGCCGACTGGTGTACCACGCGGTGACGCACAAGGTGCCCCCGAAGCGTCTCGAACCGAACCTGGTGCTGCTCCGCGATCCGCGACTGCACGCCCACGGCGAGCGGGAGTTGACCGAGCTGGCCGAGCGGATCACGGATCGCAACTACCGCCTGTTCGCCGAGCGGGGGGAGTTGCACGTCATGAACGGCGACTTTTACCTGCGGGGAACGGACCCGTTCGAACTGTTCGCCGAGATGCTGAAACGCGACCCGAAACTCGACCCAGCCCACAGCTTCTACCTGGGTTACGAGTTCGCCAAGGCGGTCACGGCCCTGACGCTGGGCAAGAACTACGAGCAAGACCGGGCACTGCGGTGGGGCTTCCTGATCGTGCCGGAGCGGGAGCATCGGGGGAAGGGAGTCAGCCACGGATCGCACGGATCGGACGGATGAAGGCAGCAAGCTGGAGTTAATAAAACAGAGCCGGGACGGGACGTTTCGAACGCTCGTGCTTCGTCCTGATCCGTATGATCCGCTCAATCCGTGGCTTCTACTCCGAGGAGATTCAATGGCCGCCAACACGCAAGTGGTGATCGAAACCAGCCTGGGCACGATCGAGATCGAGCTGTTCGCCGACAAGGCGCCGCTCACGGTCGCCAACATCCTGAGCTACGTCGATGAGGGGTATTACGACGGCACCATCTTCCACCGCGTCATCCCCAACTTCATGGTGCAGTGCGGCGGGTTCGAGCCGGGCATGAAGCAGAAGAAGACGAAGGGGACGATCAAGAATGAGTCGGCGAACGGGCTGCAAAACAAGCGGGGCACGCTGGCGATGGCCCGCACCCCGGCGCCGGACAGCGCGAGCAGCCAGTTCTTCATCAACACGGTGGACAACAGCTTCCTCGACCGGGCGAGCGCCGCCGACGGGGTGGGGTACTGCGTGTTCGGCCAGGTGACGAGCGGCATGGACGTGGTGGACAAGATGCAGAACGCGGCGAGCGGGAACCAGGGCGGGCACGGCAACGTGCCGACCACCGACATCGTCGTGAAGAGCGTGAAGCGGAAGTGAGCGAGACATCGCCCCGAAGGGGCCGTCGGACGTAGCCCAGGGCGGAAGCCCTGGGTCAAGTGGTGAGAGTTAACCCACCGCCCCGCAGGGGCCGGCGAGTCCTGTGACGCCGACGCTGCGGGGCGGGTGCTGAGACAAAGGCTCCCAGGGCTTCCGCCCTGGGCTACGTCCGACGGCCCCTTCGGGGCGAAATCCGCGCTCACCGCTCTTCGATCACGAACGTCGGCACGGTGCTGCCGCCGCCGGCGGTCACGTTCAGGAGAGCTTCGGTGCTGATGCGGGTCAGGCAGCCGTGCATGTAGTCGCCGAACGCCACGAACGGGTTGGTGTCGAGCATCCGCGGGATGACGTGCAACTTGCCCCCCTCGAACCCGGCGAACGGCTCGTACGGCAGGTTCACCTTCTGCTGCACCACATACGGCGTCTCCAGCGCGTGCCGCACGGCCTGCTCCCAGATCGGCTGATCGACCGTCCACCCGAGCACGATGCCCTTGCCGCCGTAGTCGTCGTTCGGCTTCAGCACGAAGCGGTCCTTGTTCGCCATCACGAACGGCACCATGTCAATCGGGTTGCCGTCGAGCGTGGTCTTCCGCTCCTGCATGACGCGGGTCCACGGGATGTGGTCGCGGATGGCCTGCTGTTGCTCTTTGGTGAACAGCCCGGCGTTCGCCTCGTCGCTCACCACCGCGAAGCTGGCCTTCTTGAACAGGATCTTGCAGCGGAAGGTGTTCGCCATGCACACGGCGCCGTCGCGGACGGCCCGCACCACCGGGTGATCCATCCCGCCCCGCTCGATCAACTCCGAGATGAGTACCCGCTTGTAGATGAGCGTGATGTGGTAGTCGCCGTGCATCAGCTTGCCGTCGGTGTACGTCACCTCCCGGGGGTCCACGTTCCGCACGTCGATGTTGTTCGCCCGGAAGTAGTCGTAGAAGAGGACGAACTCGCTGAACGTGGGCACCTCCCGCCAGTCCAGAATGGCAATCCGCGGCGGGTCGGTGCGGGTGCCCTTCCACTCGGCGTAGGTGCTCAGCAGGGCGTGCATGATGCCCGGCTTGCACGGCACCGCCCGCACGTCGTACTGCCGCTGGAACTCCTGGAACACCGGCATCGCGTAGAAGATGTCGGCCAGGGCGTCCGAGTACCCGGCGCCGGCGGGCGTCTCGCTGTTGAACTCGGTGAACTTCAGCTCGCCGTCGGGCATGAAGAACGAGTCGAACCGGCTGGTCGGGCTGGGCTGCTTGAAGCCGGGTTCGACGGACAGCAGTTCGTCCTCCCAGTCGAGCAGGCGGAACTGCGTGCGGAACTCCGGGTCGGCCATCGCCTTCTCGTAGGCGGTCTGGAAGGCCGGCAGTAGCACCTTCACGCGGTCCCGCAAGAAGCGGTACTGGTCCGGGGTGAGGAACCTCGGGCGGAGAACGCTGCACACCGGCCGTTTGCCGAAGTACAGCCCGCGGGCCTCTTGCAGGCGGTCGAGCTGTTCCTGCGAGTCGGCGGCCACACTGTCCGACGACAGCAGGTCGTGGTACCGCGAGATGGCATCGGACATGGCGGGTTCCGGGGGCGGGCGAGATGCGAGATGTTGTAGCGGAAATGGGCCACAGAAGTGGTCTGCTCGCTCCGCGAGCGGTCTTGTTTGAACCCGCTCGCGGAGCGAGC
>JANNDF010000852.1:0-4727 GCA_031387445.1 Planctomycetia bacterium | reverse complement strand
TCGGCGGGAGCGGTTGCAGCGGCGGGAAGTTCGAAGGCGTCGCCGGCGTGCTGCTCGGCACGCTCGGGGTGATGCTGCCCGGCAGGCTGGGAGGCGGCTCGGCCCCTGGCGTCCGCTTCGGCGGCAGGGTGAGCGACCCGTTCGGCACGAACGTCCCGCCCGTCGGCTCGCCCGGCTTGGGCGGGGCCACCGGCTGCGGCAAGGCGGAGGGCATGCTCGCGCCGGTGCCGTCCCGCGTGTTGTTCCAGTCGGCCCAGCTCTTCACCGACCCCGGAGCCGGCACGCCCGGCGGGGGCATGAGCACCGGCGGGGTGAGTCCCGGCACCGCACCGCCGCCCGGAGCGGCGGCCGGCGGCGCCTGGTTCACCCGGTCGGTCATGTCGCCGATCGGGGCGAACTCGAACCCGTTCAACGTGCCGGTGCCGGTCGCGTCGGCCGGGTGCTCGCGGAGCTTCAGGCCCACCTGCCGCTCGCGGAAGTGGTCGGCCGCCTTCTTCTGCACGAAGGAGGGCAGCGGGCCGTCGGCCACGCTGATGTTGTTGTACCGCTGGATGGTGCCCTTCGCGTACTCGATGCGGGCGAGGGCCGAGTTGTAGTCGGCGACGGCCCGGTACTCGGCGGCGGTGGCGTTCGCCAGTTCCTGCTGGGCCTGCGTCAGTTGCAGGTACTGCCCGCTGCCGGCGAACTGCCCGGCCACGATCCGCGTCTCGATCAGGTCCACCCGCCGCTTGGCCGACGTGCGGACCTTCCGCTGGGCCTGGATGGTCTGGTACGCCTGGTACCCCTGCCGCTCGGCCTGCGTGAGGATTTCCAGCACCTTCCGCTCGGCGTCGCTCAGCACGTACCACGACCGCCACAGGTTCAGTTGCGCCTGCCGGACGATGGCGTTGGCGTCGCGGAAGCCGAGCGGCATGTCCAGGCGGAGGCCGAACTGCCAACTGTTGAACTGGTTCTGCCCCAGGCTGCTGAGCGCGCTGGTGCTGCCGTCCTCCGGCTGCCCGCCCAGTTGCCCGCCCAGCCCGTTCACGTCGTAGCTGCTGAAGAACCGCAGGTCGGGCATCCGCGAGTACCGCTGGGCGCGGAGGTTGAGCTGCTGGGCCTTCAACTCCTGGCGGGCGATGAGCACCTCGGGGCGGTTCTGGAGACCCTCCTCGTAGGCGGCGCGGAAGTCGATCCGCACGGGCGTTTCGTTCGGCGTGTCGGCCGGGGCGAACACGGTGCCGTCGTCCGACCGCATGCCGAGCAGCCCGCGGAACGCGCGGTCGGCCTCCAGCACCTGCCCGCGGGCCTCGATCACCTGGGCGTAGAACGTCCAGTACTGCTGCTCCAGTTGCGGCCGCAGTTGCGGCTCTTCCAGCCCCTGCTCCACCCGCGGGGTGTTGAAGTCGAGCGCCTTGAACGCCGCCTTCAGCCCGTCCTCGCGGGCGGCCAGGTTGCGGTACGAGGCGTACAGCGTCCAGTACGCCAACTCCACGTTCAGCAGTTGCTCGTTGATGGCCACGTTGAACTGCTCGCGGGCCTGGTCCGCCCGCACGCGGCTGATGAGGATGCCTTCCGTCCCCTGGCCGGTGCTGCGGAACCCCTGGATGAGCAGGCTGCCGGGGTGGTTGGGCAGCAACTGGTTGGCCTCGATGCCGAACCCTTGCAGGAGGGGCTGCTCGAACACGAACTGCACCCGCGGGGTGTACGACGAGGTGAGCGTCACGAACCCGGTGTTGGCCGGCGGCGGATCGGACAGCTTCTGGTAGTTCAGGCTGGTGGTGATGCCGGCCACGCCCCCGGTGGGCAACGGCTTGGCCAGGGTGCTGCTGAAGGCGGCCGAGTCCCCGTTGCTGAAACTCTGCTGCAACGTCAGCGTCGCCTGGTCCTGCTTGCTCCAGCTCATGCTGGTGATCCAGCGGGCGTCGAACTTCGACAGGCTCCGCTCGACGGTGGTGGCGGCAATGGCCGGGTCGAGGACGAACGCCCGCACCGAGTCGGTCACCGGCTGACCGGCTTGCGGCAGGCGGTCGAGCACACCGCCCTGGGTGTTCCCCCCGCCGGTGTTCCCCCGCTCCACCGCGATGGCTTGCGCCTCTTTCAGCGAGATGAACCGCGGCGACCGCTTCAGGTCGAGCACGTTCGCCGGGGTGCTGCCCACCTGGGCCGACGCCGGAAGCACCGGTTCGTGCGGGTGCGTCTCAATCCGCGGATTGATATCCGGCCGCACCAGCAGCGGCGAGTCCGCCGGCTCGGTGAACAACTGGTGCTTACACCCGACCACCCCGGAACCGGCCAGGGCCAACGCCCCGCCGGCGAGCAATCGAGTCGTCCACCGTCGCATCGTCCGCGTCATGGTCGTCCCCGCCGCGTTCCGAACCCGATGAGGTGTCCCCTCACACCCCGCCGAGTCCGGCGTTCGTCGTCTGGTATCGGCGGGATGTGGCAGGGAATCCAGCGATTCCGCCGGTTGTGCGGGTTGGACTGTCAGACCACTCGGCCGACTGTCGGTCGGGTTGGGGATTTGCTCAAGTGGCGGGGGGTGGGTACGCTCGTCGCCGGTCGGAGGCCCGACCGTGAGGGAGGGCGCAGATCAGCCACACGCGCCCTCCCTCACGGACGGGCCTCTGACCAGCAGTTGGGGATTTGCTCAAGTGGCGGGAGGTGGGGCGGGCGGTTGGTAACGCGGGGAAACCGGCACCACGGGCATTCCGAGCAGCCGTTTCAGCGGGATCAGTTCGCCCAAGTCGTTCCCCTCGATCATGTGGCCAACGTACTGGAGCGCATAACCGGCCACGAACGCCCCGACGCCCCAGTACCACTGCACGAAGAACAGCGAGAGCAGGCCGGCGAAGGTGAGCGGGATGCCGACCATATGCAGCCAGAACGAGACGGGGTGCTGGTGGCGTTCGAGCCAGTTGCGGCGGGCATGCCCGGCGAAGCGGAGCAGCTTGCGGGCGAGCGGGAAGGACTCGCGGCGGGGGGTGTCTTTCATGGGCGAAAGCTTACCCCGATGGAGCCGACCCCGCCAGGGGTCGGGTGGAACACACCCGGCGACTGGCGTCGCCGGCTCGCCCGGACACGCGCCGCACTTCCGCTTGCGGCCCCCTGCCGCCGCCCGCTACGCTATCCCCTTTCCGCCCGGCACGGAGGCCGTCGCGTTGGCCGTTTCTCGTTTGCGATTCCTGCTCGGTGCCGCCACCAACTGGCTGGCGTTCGCCGCCACCCTCGCGGTTGCGTTCTTCCTCACCCCGTTCCTGCTCGCCCACCTGGGCAAGCCGCGGTACGACGTGTGGTGCGTGGCCGAGGCCGTGCTCGCTTACTTCACCCTGCTGGACATGGGCGTGGCCGCCTGCCTGGTGCGGGCGATCGCCGGCCGCAAAGCCGCCGCCGACACCGACGGGCTGAACCGCATGGCGTCGTCGTGCCTGGCGCTGTTCGTGGCGGCGGGCGGCATCGCGATGGTCGTCGGCGTGCCGGTGCTGCTGGGCATGAGCGGCACGCTGACCGAGAAGGCCGACGGCGACCCCGGCGTGGTGCCGTTCCTGCTGCTCATGCTGGCGAACGTGGCGGTCGGGCTGCCGCTAAGCGTGTTCCCCAGCGTGCTCGACGGGCTGGAGAAGTACGCGGCGAAGAGCGTGGTGAGGCTCGCGGCGCTGGCCGCCCGCACCGGCGGCATGGTGTACGCGGTCCTCGAATTCGGCGGGCTGTTCCCGCTGGCGGTGGTGTACACGGTGGTCACGCTCGTCGAACACCTCGCCCTCGCGCTGCTGTGCCGGCGGTTCCTCCCGGAGCTTCAGTTCCGCCCGCGGTTCATCGACCGCGTCACGCTCAAGCAGGTGAAGACGTACAGCGTCGATGCGTTCCTGGCGATGCTGTCCGGCCGCATCACGGTGCAAACCGGGGCCATCATCATCGGCCTGCTGTTGCCGACAGGTCAGGTCACGTTCTTCGCCACCGCCTCCCGGCTGGTGGAGTACGCCAAAGCGCTGCTGCGCACCGTGACGGCGACCCTCACGCCGAACGTGTCCGCCCTCGAAGCGCGTGGCGATCACGCCGCCGTCCGCCGGCTGTTCCTCACCGCCACGCGGTGGATGCTCTACCTCGCCGTGCCGATCCAGCTCGGGCTGATCTTCTTCGGCAAGCCGTTCCTCGCCCGCTGGGTGGGGGTGGAGTTCGTCGAAGGCAGCTTCCCGGCGGTGGCGGTGCTGGGCGGCACACTGGCCGTCGGCGTGGCTCAATCTGCGGCGAGCCGGATCCTTTACGGGCTGGGTCGGCTGAGGTGGTTCGCACGGGCGGCCATCGGCGAGGCGGTGCTGAACCTGGTGCTGACGGCCGTGCTGATCGGCCCGCTCGGGGTGGTCGGCGTGAGCATCGCGGTGGCGGTGCCGAACCTGATCTTCTGCGGGGTGGTGATCGCGCTGACGGCGAAGGAACTGGGCGTGTCGGTCGGCGCGTACTTCGGCGAGTGGGTGAAGCCGCTGGCGGCGAACGTGGTGCCGCTGGCGGTGTGGCTGGCGATTGGCGAACCGACGGCCGACTACCTGGCGATTGCCGCGGGTGTGGCGGCCGGGATGGTGCCTTACGCGGCGGCGGTCGGGCTGGCCGAGTACGGCAAGCGGTTGTGGGGAAAGTGGTCCACTCGCTCCGCGAGTGGAGCCGTGAGCCGTGCGGTTTGAGTCGTCGGGTGCTGGAAGTGCTCTGCTCGCTCCGCGAGCGGGTTCTTGAAGACCGCTCGCGGAGCGAGC
>JANNDF010001057.1:0-3507 GCA_031387445.1 Planctomycetia bacterium | reverse complement strand
GGGGGCTGACGCCCCCCGCTCGCCAGGACTGGATGCAACTCGCCCGCCAGGAACACCGAGCCGGTGACGCACACCAGGTCGTCGTCCCCTGCCGCCACACGTGCGGCGGTCCACGCCTCCTCCGCAGTGCCGTACACCGCCCGCCGCTTGTGCGGGGCGATGCTCGCCAGCAGGTCGGCCAGCACGTCGGGCGGCACCCACCGCGGGTTGTGACCGTACTTCGTCAGGTGGAAGTCGTCGAAGTACCCGGCGAGCAGCGTCAGCATCTCCGCGTACTGTTTGTCCGACGACACACCGAACACCACCGCCTTTCGCCCCCGAACCGGCAGACAGGTTGAAAGGGTGTCGATGAGCGCTTCGACGGACGGCACGTTGTGGGCGGTGTCGAGTACGACGGTCGGCCGTTTGGCGACCAGTTCAACGCGCGCCGGCCAGCGGACTTCCGCCAACCCCTTCGTGATGGCACGATCGGAGATCGGCATCCCGGTCTTGCGAAGTTGTTCGAGTGTGGCGACGGCGACGGCCGCGTTCGCCCCTTGATGCTTGCCGAGCAACCCGAGCCGTAGCGGTGGGCGGCCGGGGAGTTGCACCGTTCGCCCGACCGGATCGTACTCGAACGTGAAATCCCGTCCGGCCTGGACCACCTTCGCCCCCACCTCGGCAGCCACTCGCGCGATCACCGCCCGCGGGCCGGGCGGCGTCACCCCGCTCACCACCGGCACGCCCGGTTTGATGATGCCCGCCTTCTGAAACGCGATGGCATCGAGCGTGTGCCCCAGTTGGGCGGTGTGATCCAGCCCGACGGACGTGACGACCGAGACGAGTGGAGAGCAGACGTTCGTGCTGTCGAACCGCCCGCCGAGGCCGACCTCGAAGATCGCCACGTCGCACCGGCGATGAACGAAGTGCAGGAAGCCGATGGCCGTGCCGATCTCGAAGAAGGTGGGCGACGGGCCAGACTGCTCCAGGCACTCGATAACCGGTACCAGCCGCGCCATGTGGGCGGCGAGTTCGGCCCGCGTGATGGGAACGCCGTCCACCTGCGTCCGCTCTTCGACGTGAACCAGGTGCGGGGAGGTGAACAGCCCGACGCGGTAGCCCTCCGCCCGTAGCACCGCCCCGATCATGGCGGCGGTGGACCCCTTCCCCTTGGTGCCGGTGATGTGAACAGTGCGGACGCGGAGGTGCGGGTCCCCCACCAGGGCCAACAGCGCCCGCATCCGCTCCAACTTCAGGTCGGCCACGGTCGCCGCCCGCACCTCGTAGTTGATGCGGGCGTACCAGAAGGCGATGGCGTCGTCGTAGGTCATTGAAGCGGGAACCGCGGGCCGCGAGACTCGATGGCAGGATAGGGAATCGCGGCCGCGGCGGGTCACACCTTCCGCAGCGCCAGGTGGATGCTCGTCCACAGGTAGCCGTCGTGGGCGAGGACGATGTGCGGGTACCGCCCCCAGTTCAGGCGGTGGAAGTACAGCCCGCCGTGCTCGTCGGTGTGCCGGACGAGGTCGCCGATGGCGTCCCCGAACGAGATGGCCTCCGCCTCGCGGCCGGTGGCGGCGGTCAGGTCGAGCGGGGAGAGCGGCTTCCACCCGCCGCCGCCCACCAGCCACTCGGTCACCTCGGCGGCCGAGAACATGTGGACCCCCGGCAGCCCCGTGCCCGGCCCGGCCAGGCGGAACTCGGTGGACACGGACATCACCCCGCCCGGCTTCAAGACGCGGTGCATCTCGCCCACCGCCCGGCGGATGTCGGCCGGGGTGCCGAAGTGTTCGAGCGAGCTGGACGAGAACACGCCGTCGAACGAGCCGTCCTCGTACTTCAAATCGAGGGCGTTCATGTGCTGCACCACCAGCCGCCGCGGTCGCCACCGGCCGGGCCAGAACTGGCCGGGGTCGGACATCATGAGCGGCGGCGCCTGCTCCTTCCACCCGCCCTCGCCCAGGTACAGGTCGGTGGCGAACACCCGCCGCAAGTGGTTGGTCAGGTGGAAGAGGGTCGGCTCGCCGCCGGCCCCGATGCCGAGCACCTCGGCCTTCGGGTGGGTCGCCCCGCCGTCGTACAGCGCCCGCACGGCCATCGCCACTTCCCAGTGCTTGCGGTACTCCACCCCGCGGGGGAAGTCCGGGCCGAACCGCACCAACTCGTGCGGGAACACCTCCCGGATGACGGACAGCAGCTCCGGGTGCGAGAAGTCAGCGAGGGTACACAGCTTGCAGTACGACAACATCGGTCGGCCCCCATGCCGGGTGAACCGCAACCCGCGAGACATGGGGCAGGATAGGGAAACGTGGCGGTGGGCGGGTCAACTGCCGGCGAACAGGCTGGCCACCGGGATGCTGACGCCGGGCAGAAGGGCACAAATGAGGGCGTCGCTGTCACGGAAGAGTTGCACCGACCCGTCGGCGTTGTGCGCGGCGACGGTGCGAGCCGACGGGTCGAGCACCCACACCACCCGCATGCCAAAACTGAGCCAATCACATCCCGGTCACATCGAGAATCGTGGTTTTTCAGCAGTGTTGGTGAGAAGTCGTTGCGTGAACCCGCCCCCAGTCACATCCCAGTCACATGAAATCAGACCCAATCGGGAATATATTTACGAATATCCTTGTCGGAATCGATCTGTTTGATCAATTTCGCCTTGACAGCCGCCGAGATAATCCGCGAAGCCATCGAGTAGTTTTTGTCGGCGATCCCGAGTCGTTTCCGCAAGGTGGTGTTGGTCATCTCGGTGTTGCCCACCCAGCAGAGGACACAGTGCTGATAGCACGCCCGGAGCCGTTCGACCGAGTCCATCTGGGCGAACTTCCGTGGGGCATAAAGCACCACTTGGGTAGAACCCGGAGGCTTGCGAAAGTCGGGTGGAGGGAGTTGGAACATTTCGATCGCCGCGACTACTTTGTCGATGCCCGATCCCCGCTCCTCGCAAATGGTCATCAGTCGCATGAGCCGAGCCAACTCCTCGTTACGCGACCGCGGTGGCAGGTCGATGAACCGCTGAGGGTCTACCAGCGGCTCGCCGGGGTTGGTGAACTCGATGCGGTCATCGAAAATTTCGACCGTCGGCCCGGCACCGGTCGCTGAGAAGTCTTGATGAATGAGAAGATTGGCGGTCAGTTCGCGGACCGCGATCTCGGGGTACATTCGCACGCTCTGCCGGAGGGCGTGTTCGATGTGCTCGTTTCCCAGCAACTGTGAGTTGATGTACGCGACCGCCGCCTCGAAGTTGCTGGCGTACCCGGCACGAGACGGCGGGTCGCCCCACTCTTTCTCAGTGAACAGCTTGTTGAGACCCGCGTACTTGATGACCCGGATCGCTTTGCGTCCCAAACGGCCGAAACGGGTGAGGTCGCGGGCCAAAAGGATCGCTCCTAGTGGGTCACTTGCCTCGCCCGTAGTCATAACCAGCCTCTCAGCTACCCTTAGGTGGTAACCCACCCCACCAGGAGTTGCCGTGTCCCGCCGCCGGAAGGATCCGCTTCGCTCGCTGACAGGTGAGGAACGTGAGGA
>JANNDF010001055.1:0-7842 GCA_031387445.1 Planctomycetia bacterium | reverse complement strand
GGGGGCTGACGCCCCCCGCTCGCCCGGAAGTCGATTATACGCCTGCCGCCACCCCGACGGCCGGCTTGTACCTCACCCGCGTCGGGCGGAAGCCGAACCGCTTGTACAGCCGCACCGCCGGCGCGTTCGTCGCCGTCACTTCCAGATTCACTCCCGTCGCGCCGGCGTTGGCGAACCCGATCAGGCAGCGGGCCAGCAGTGCCGCCCCGACGCCCTTGCCGCGGGCCTCCGCGCACACGCCCAGGTTTTGCACCGCCCCCCACCCGCCAACGAGAACCCCCTGAATTGCTCCGACGTACCCGTCCGGCCCCGCCATCAGCCAGCACGCCGACGGGCAGAAGCCCCGCAAGCTCCGCACCGCCCGCATGAGCGTCCGGCAGCCGTCGCGGTCGGCCAGGTTGGGGAACACCTTGCCGTCCAGATCGTCGGCGAAACTGTGGAACAGCACGTCGGCGTGCAGGTCGAGCAGCTGGTCGGCCCACGGCACCAGACGGAAGCCGGCCGGCAATGGCACCGGCTCCGGCCGCGGGGCGAGCGGCCGCTCCATCAGGTAACGTTTGAAGTGCGTCGCGGGCATCACGGGCTCGCAGGCAGGTCGGGCAGGTGATGATAGCGGCCGCAACCAGTTCGCCGCAATGCACCACGCACCCCTCGTGCCGCCGGCGACACTTCTCCCGACCTCCCACACTGGCGAGCTGTCCGACTGCGGCCGACGGCTCACCCCGCCGGTTCGCCCTCCGCCCGACATTTCCGCCTCCGCCCGAATCGCCGCACCGGCAATTCAGCCGTGGCGACGGAACTCCGCCCGCCGGTTGCCCCTCTCCTGAATGCGACCTACGGTTTCGCATCGCCATGAGAGCCGTTGCCCATGTTCGCCTACCCGTGCCCATCCTGCCGCCAACGCCTGCTCGCCCCGTCCAGCCGGGTCGGGCAGCGGAGCATCTGCCCGAAGTGCCTGCACCCGCTCACCGTGCCGGCCCCGGAGCAGGTGGCGGCCGGCGGGCCGTTCGCCCCGACCGCCCCGGAACCCAGCCCCGGCGAACTGTTTCAGCCGGCGGACGCGGGCGGCCCGCCGGCCGAATTCGAAGTGGACACCCCGATCCCGATGAACACCATGCCGTCCCGCACCGGCGAGTTCAGCGAAATGGACCGGAACGCCACTGCCACCGAACCGTTCCTCGACCTGGAACCGGTGCTGGCCGAGGCAACCCCCACTGAGGTGGAGGCGGTGGCCCTGGCGCTGCCGTCGACCGCCCCCAAGCCGCTGAGACCGCTCACCCGACCCGCCCGCCGCACGACCAGCGAGCACGACGGCCGCGTGGCGTTCGACCCGACCGCCCTGTTCGGCGGGGACGCGGTGGCCCAACTGAGTGCCGCCATTTCCATGCGAATGGCCCCGCCGCCATTGCCCGCCACCGACCGCATCTACGCCGCCATCGGTTGGGTGGTCGGCACGCTCGTCGGGCTGGGTGTGTGGGTGTTGGCGGTGTGGCAGTCGGCCAACTGGCTGCCGTATGTGGCGCTCATCGGCGCGGCGATGACCGCGCTCGGCCTGCTGTGGCGGGCGTACCTGTGCGGCCGCAACGGGTCGTGGGTGAGCGGGCTGCTCACCCTCCTGCCGCCGGTCTGCCTGGTGCAACTGGTACGCCCGGCGGCCGGGGTCGGGCTACGGCCGCTCTGGTTCGTGCTGTCCGGACTGGGGCTGTTCGGGTTGTTCATCGTCGGCACGCCCACCAAGAAGTGGGTGGACGACAAGTTCGACGGGCCGAGTACGGGCCTGACGACCACGACTCCCGCCGCCGACCTGGATACGACCGCCGGGCGGTTGGAGACCAAGGCCGAGCGCGAGGAGGCGAAGGCCGCGCTGGTGAAGGCCGGGGCGACGGCCGAGCCGGCGGTGCGGAAGCTGCTGACGGCGAAGGGTGACGGCACGGTGATCGCCGCGTGCGACGTGCTCGAACAGATCGGCACGGCCGACACGGTGCCGGTGCTGCGGAAGCTGGCCGACGACACCCCCAGCAGGGCGGTGCGGATCGAAGCGGCGTCCGCCGCCGACGCCATCGAGAAGCGGCTGAAGAAGTGATGTGGGCGACGTCGATCGCTCATCGCGTCGCCGTTCGCCGAGCGAACGGCGACACTCCCGCCAAGTCTCCGCACGTCCTCCAACTCCCCCGAACTTCCGACCGAAAGTTTTTGCCCGGTCGGAATTCGTATCTGGCGGTTGACGCTCTATACTCGCATGTTCCGGGGCACGCCCGCCCGCTCGATCAGGAACCCGCATGACCACCCTCACCCGCGAGCAGTTGCGAACGGATCGCCGCTGGCAACTCACCGTCGCGGCGGTCGTCGGCGGGGTGCTGCTGGCGTACTCCGGGCTGGGCTACGACTCCGGCATGGAGGCCATCGGCAAGCTGTGGGTGAAGCCGCCCTACGACTACTCGCACGGCTTCCTGGTGGTGCCGTTCGCCGTCTTCCTGCTGTGGCAGTACCGCGACAAGCTGCCGGAGAAGGTGGGCTGGCCGAACTGGTGGGGGCTGCCGCTCCTGCTCGGCCCGCTGCCCATGTACCTGGTCGAAATCGACCTGAACTTCTGCAAGGAGTGGGTGCAGGGCGGGTGCCTGGTGGCCAGTCTCGCCGGGGTGCTGGTCACGTTCTTCTCCCCGCCATCCAGCCGCCGCCGCGGGCCGCTCGACTGGGTCGCCCTCGGCCTGTGCGTCTCGCCGATCCTCTACTTCGCCTACTTCAAACTCGGCGGCACGTCGAAGCCGGTGTTCGGGCTGGCGTTCGTCGCCCTCGCCCTCGGGGTGGCGCTCACCGCCTTCCGCCGCTGGTCGGCCGTGTGGTGGGCGGTGCCGGCGCTGGCCATGCTGATGCTCGCCCTGCCGCTCCCGAACCCGGTCGAGAACGAGGTGAGCTGGCAACTGCGGAAGGTGGCCACGTGGTCCGCGATGGTCGTCTTCCGCACGTTCGGCATTCCTACCCGGTCGGACACGGCGCTGACGCTCGACATCGGGTCGGTGAAGCTGGAGGTGCAGGTGGCGTGCGCCGGGCTGAGCATGCTGCTGGCGTTCGTCGCCCTCTCCGCCGCCATTGCCTTCCTGGCCCCGCCCACCCGCCGCACGGCCGACCGCTGGGTGGTGTTCGCGTCCAGCATCCCCATCGCGGTGCTGTGCAACATCCTCCGCATCGTGGCCAGCGGGCTGGTGCTGCTGGCCGGCTGGCGGGAGGCGTTCGACGTGATCGTCCACGACTTCGCCGGGTGGGCGATGATGCCGCTCGCGCTCGGGCTGGTGTGGCTGGAGTTCAAGCTGATCGACTGGCTGCTGGTGCCGGTCATCCGCATGACGGGGGAAGAAGTGGTGAAGGCCGGGCTGGTGGAGGCGCGGGCGGAGATCGAACGCAAGGACGCGGCCAGGCGGGCGGTGCCGGCAAACGAACCGCACCCGGCCGCCCCGTTCCTGCCGCTCACCCCGGCCGGCACCTCGCACGGGGCGACCGCCGCCGGCGGCACCATCGCCCCGCGACCCGACGGCCAGACCCCGCCCCCGCGACCCCAGCCGGGGGCCGGCCCGTGAACTCGCCGGTGCCACCGCCCCGCCGCAGGCAGGTGACCCTCCACCTCCGCCCGTCGGTCGCCTTGCGGGTGTTCCGCCCGTGGTGGTTCGCGGCGGCCACCGCCGGCGTCATGCTGTTCATCGCCTACGGCAGCTTCGTCCCGTTTGACTCCCAGCCGAAGGAGTGGGACACCGCGACCGCCGAGTTCCACATCGCCCTCGGCAAGTGGTTCGACCTGCCGTCGAAGTCCGACTTCGCCGCGAACGTGGCCCTCGGCGTGCCCTTCGGCTTCTGCCTACTGGGGGCGCTGCGGGTGGACCGCCCGCGGCGGTGGCTCACGGCCGCCGTCGGCGTCGGGGTGGTGGCGGTGTGCGGCGGGTACGCGGCCGGCGTCGAGTTCACGCAACTGTTCTTCCGCGAGCGGGTGTGCTCGGGGGCGGACATCACCGCACAAACCCTTGGCGGGCTGGTCGGTGTGGTCGCGTGGGTGCTCGCCGGGCAGTGGGCGACAGACCGGCTGCGGCGGGCGTTCGACAGCGACGGCGTGCGGCACACCACGGCCCCGCTGCTGATCGCCTACGCCGGCCTGCTGCTGGTGGTGCTGACGCTGCCGCTCGACCTGACCGCCAGCCCGACCGAACTGTTCAAGCGGCTGCGGGACGATACGGCGTGGGTGCCGCTGGGCGAACTGTTCGACCGGCCGGGCGAGTCCGGCGAACACGACCTGAAGGTCGTCGCCGGCTGGTGCGAGCTGTTCGCCCTGTACCTGCCGCTCGGCCTGTTGGCGGGCGGGCTGGCTGGCAAGTTCCGCACGGCCGACGGCCTCTTCCGCGTGGTCGGGCTGGGGCTGCTGGCCGGGCTGCTCGCGGAGGCGTGTCAGGTGCTGGTGAAGAGTCGGCACCCGAGTCTGACGGACGTGCTGCTGGCGGGGGCGGGCGTGACGACCGGGTGGGCAACGGCCCGCATCCTGGCACTCCGCGGGGTGCGGAAGCGGCGGGCCGAGGTGGCGCTGCTGCTCGGCCAGGTGTGGGCGGCGGTGCTGGCGGTGGTGGCGTGGCACCCGTACCAGTTCTACCCGGCCGTGGCCGGCGAACGACTGGGGGCGATGAGCTGGCTGCCATTGCGGGACGCGGTGCAGGGTCAGTACCTGTGGGCGGCGGAAGACCTGCTGGCCAAGTTCGCCCTGGCCGTGCCGCTCGGGGCGGTGGTGGCGTGGGGGATGGGCGGCAGCCCGCCGGCGAAGCGGTGGGCGGTGTGGCTGACGGCGGTGGCGGTGACGGGGTTGGTGGCGGCGGGCCTCGAGTTCGGGCAGGCGATGTTGCCGACCCGCACCGTCTGCCCGACGGACGTGCTGCTGGCGGCGGCCGGCGGGTGGGCGGGGGCGGCTGTCACGCGGCGGTTGGGTGGGAAGTAGTGCTCTGCTCGCTCCGCGAGCGGTCTTGAATTCCCGCTCGCGGAGCGAGCAGAGCACATCATTGGAGTCGGGCGATGGAGAAGCAGACGATCTTCATGGCGCTGGTGACCGCGGGGGCCATCCTCGGCTCGTTCGGGTGGGGGCCGTACGTCGGCATCCTGGTGTACTACGCCTTCGCCGTCCTCCGCCCGCAGTCGCTGTGGGAGTACGCGCTGCCGAACGGGGTGCAGTGGTCGCTGTACGTGGCCCTGGGGGTGATCGCGACGGCGGCGGTCAACCGCCTGCGGCTGATCGGGTACACCACGACCGGGCCGACGCCCGGCGCGAAAGTCGTCCTGTGGAACCCGATCCACTGGCTGATGATGGCGTTCGTCCTGTGGATGACGGTCAGTTACGTGAAGGCGGAGAACCAGGAGCGGTCGTGGGTCGTGTACGACATCTACCTGAAGACCGTGCTCATGTTCGTCATCTCCTCGCTGACGGTGTACCGCCTGCGGCAGTTCTGGATCCTGCTGGCGGTGCTGGTGGCGATGGACGTGTGGGTGGCGTACGAGGCGAACTACTCGTACTTCGCCTGGCGGCTGAACACCATCCAGCACAACGGGTTCGGCGGGCTGGACAACAACGGGGCCGCGCTCATGCTGGCGATGGCCATCCCGATCGGCTACTTCCTGTGGGAGGGCACCCGCGGGTGGTGGCGGTGGGGCTACCTGCTGGTGCTGCCGATCCTGGCGCACGCGGTGCAGCTCACGTTCAGCCGCGGGGCCATGCTGTCCGCCCTCTGCACCCTGCCGTTCCTCTTCCTGTTCAGCCGGAACAAGCGGATGCTGGCGGTGTTCGCCGTCCTCGGGGCGGGGTTCGTGTTCGCCACCTCCGGCCAGGAGCTGAAGGACCGCTTCTTCTCCATCAAGAAGCACGACGTGGACGAGAGCGCGAACATGCGGAAGCAGGCGTGGAAGGCGGCCATCGAGATCGCCAACGAGAAGCCGTTCTACGGCGTCGGCATCCGCTGCTCGGCCCCGCACATGAAGGAGCACGGGGCGACGGACATGATGGCCATTCACAACCAGTACCTGCAACTGGCGGCCGACACCGGCTGGGTGGGCATGGGCCTGTACGTCTCCCTGTTCGGCTCGGCCGTCTTCTTCGGCTTCCGCCTCTGGTGGAAGATCCGCAAGTGGCCGGACTTCCCGGAGGTGCGGCAGGCTCGCTCCATGGCCGCCGGCATCACCTGCGCCCTCATCCTGTACGGCATCGGGGCGGCGTTCCTGTCGCTCGACACGTTCGAACTGCCCTACGTGCTGTTCCTGCTCATGGCCCAGTTGTGGAACTGCTACAAGGGCGGGGGTATCGAGGCGGCCACACGGATGAACGGGTCGGTGCTGCCGGCCCCGCCGGGCAACCTGCTGCCCGCCCGCCCGCGGCCGCGCGCCGCCGCCATGCCGCCCCCGCGGGTGGTCGTGCCGGCCGAGGCCGACTCGCCGGTCGTGCCCCTCACCCTGGAGAGGCCGAACTGATGCCCGAAGTCGGTCGGGATAGGGTGGCCGGCAATCGCCGAGAGCCGGTTCCGAAGTCGCTCACGGCGAGAGCGACCCACCCTACCGGAGATGCCATGCGAGTCGGGTTCGTGCTGCACGTCATGCAGGTGGCCGGGGCCGAGGTGCTAGTGCGGGAGGTCATCCGCCGGCTGGGGGCGCGGATCGTGCCCACCGTGTTCTGCCTCGACGCCGTCGGGCCGATCGGCGAAGACCTGATCCGCGACGGGGTGGAGGTGCTGGCGCTCGGCCGCCGGCCGGGGTGGGACTTCAAAGTGGCAAAGCGACTGGCGCACGAGGCCACCGCCCGCCGCATCGACGTGCTGCACGCCCACCAGTACACGCCCTTCTTCTACGCCGCCCTCGCCAAACCGTTCATCCGGCCCTTCCCGCGGCTCATCCTCACCGAACACGGCCGCCACTACCCGGACGTGGTGTCGCCCGTCCGCCGCGCCGTCAACCGGCTGGTGCTCGACAACCTGGCCGACGCCGTGACCGCGTGCGTCGGGTTCAGCGGGCGGGCGCTGCGGGACGTGGACGGCTTCCGCGGCAACCGCATCCGCGTCATCGACAACGGCATCGACGTGGACCACTACGGCCCGCCGGCGGACAAGGCCGAGCAGAAGCGGCGACTCGGCTTCGACCCCGCCCGCCGGTACGTCGTTCACGTCGCCCGGCATCACCCGGTGAAGGATCAGGCTACGCTGCTGAAGGGGTTCGCGCTCGCAGTGCCGCACCTGCCCGACGTGGACTTGCTGATGGCCGGCGACGGCCCGCTGCGGGAGGAGTTGGAAGGGCTGTCGCAAGCACTCGGCGTCGCCGGGCGGGTGACGTTCCTGGGCATCCGCAAGGACGTGCCGGAGGTGCTGAAAGCCGCCGACGTGTTCGCCCTGACGAGCGTGAGCGAGGCGGCGTCGCTGACGCTTCTCGAAGCGATGGCGACCGGACTGCCGAGCGTGGTGTCGGACGTGGGCGGCAACCCGGACCTGATCCGCCGCGACGTGGACGGGTTGCTCTTCCCACGAGCCGATGCCGCCGCATGCGGCGCCGCCTTCCGCCGGCTGTTCACCGAACCGGGGCTAGCCGAGACGCTCGGGGCGAACGCCAGAGTACGGGCGCACCAGCGGTTCCGCCTGGACGACACCGTCGAGCGGTACGCGGAACTGTACGGGGTGTAATTTCTTGTAGGGCGGGTCGAGCGGGGACCGCAATCACGTTGTCGAGAACACCGTCACCTTTGCCCGTCGGACTGCCGCGCCGACCCCCCGGTTACACCCAAGCACGGCGGGGCGGCGCGGCGGGGGGGGGTGGGAACCTGTACCGGAGGCGGGACAGCCC
>JANNDF010001046.1:0-9766 GCA_031387445.1 Planctomycetia bacterium | reverse complement strand
ATTCGTCCACCCGGCCGGCTCACGCCGGCGGTTCCAGAACGCATCAGCGGATCCCTTCGGCGAACTCGTCGACCCGCACGGGGGTGCCGGCCGTGTGCGGCTTCGGCGCCGGGCCGTGCCCGCCGTGCGCCACCACCTTCTTGCCCCCGCCCACGTCGGCCGCCATCACCCCACCCGCCGCGCCGCTCATCGCGTGGTCTTCGTAGTCACCGGCGTCGTACTCGTCGTACCGGCAGACGTAGTTCGGCAGCTTCGCCCGCTCCCGCTCGTCGTGAAAGCTGCGGACGACCGCCCCTTCCATCGCCACCCGCGCGGCGGCGTGGATGGGGTGGGCGATGTCGGCGTGCAGCTTCGCCCGCCCTTCCAGGTCTCGCATCGCCCGGCTCTCGTCGAGTCGCTGCCCGCACTGGTTGCAGAACCGCGCCCGCAGGTGGTTCTTGCACGTGCAGGCGTGGCAGCGGTCCATCAGTTTGCGGCTGGGCATCGCCACGAACACCCCGCGGGTGCCCTCGATGATCTTCAGGTCTCGCACCACGAAGGCGTTGTCGAAGGTGACCGAACAGAAGGCCATCAGGCGTTCGGAGTTCTGTTCGCACAGTTTGATGCGGACTTCGGTGATCGTCACGGCGCACTCCTTTGCGTGCGAGGGGTCGGGCGGCGGAAGCTCAGGTCATGGCACCCACGGTGCGGACGACGAACAGGTGGCAGGCGGCCAGTTCGGGGTCCGTGTGTCGGGCGAACCGCTCGGCGACGGCCGCGGCGTCGGCCGCATTCCGGCCGACGGCGAACACGCTCGCCCCACTCCCGCTGAGCAGCACCCCCAGCGGGCGGCAGTTGGTGAGGCGGTCGTATACCTTCCGCACGAGCGGTTGCAAGTCGAATGCGGCCGGCTGCAAGGCGTTGTGCAGGCCGGCGGCGAGTTCCTCGGCATCCCCGCGAGTGAAGGCGTCGATCACTTTCGTCGGATCGGCCGGCGAGTCGGCCGGTCGGAACCTCTTGTACACCTCGGCCGTCGGGCATCCCACCAGCGGCTTCACGATCACCAGATGCACCGGCGGGCCGGCAGGTACGGGCGAGACGATTTCGCCGCGGCCGGTACACCAGGCGGCGGTTCGTAGCCGCGAGCCGGAGGCGAGCGAGTGGGGAGCGGACGCGCTCGCCTCCGGCTCGCGGCTACGACACACGAGAAACCCCGGCACGTCCGACCCCACGCTTGCGGCGACCGGAAGCAGTTCACCCACACTGCGGTTCAGCCCCCAGACCGCGTTCAGCCCGGCGATGGCCGCCGCCGCATCGCTCGACCCGCCGCCCAGTCCGGCCTCGTGCGGGATGCGCTTGGTCAGCCGCATCGTCGCCCCGGCCGTCACCCCGAACGCCCGCCGCAGTGCCTCCGCCGCCTTCCACACCAGGTTCGCCGGCCCCATCGGGATCGTGTCCGGGTGACACGTCAGCGTCAGGTCGCCGTCCCCACTCGGCTGGAGTTCGAGCGTGTCGTACAGGCTCACCGGCACCAGCAGGGTGGCAATGTCGTGATACCCGTCGGCCCGCTTGCCGAGCACGTCGAGGAACAGGTTCACCTTCGCCGGCGGGAACAGCACGCGGCCGTTCGGCCCGGAAGGCAAACCGGGATCGGGTCGCGCGTGGGTGTTCACGGCGGTCACGGGGTGAGTGTGTTGGTATCGGGTGCGAGTCAAACGCGAATCGAGAGGACCCGTCCGTGGGCGTGCGTTCGGCGGACGAAGACCGTCCGGAAGAAGAGACCGGGGGCGGAAGCCCACCGAAGTGCAGGCGGCGCGGGGGTGGCGGGGCGGCGTCGGGGGTGTGGCATCGACGCGCCGGCCGGTTCTGGGTGTCACTCCGTTGGGCGTGTGGGGAAGGTAACGAGAAGAAATGTGGCGGTCAAGTGAGAAGCTAGGACATTTCAGCCGGTTGGGGAAAGTCGTCGGAGTTCCGGCCTCGGCGTCAGTCGGGGCGAACGAGTTGCGACTCGATGCCGGCGGGCGTGCGCTCGGCGGGGGTGGCGAGAACGACCTGAAAGTGCGGGTCGTTCTTCAGCGCCGCCATGATCGTCTTGTTCATCGTGAACGCCGTCGGTCGGCCGCCGGCCCGCAACGACTGCTCCACGGCCTTGATCGCGCGAGTCCGGTCGTCGTCGTCTGCCCCCACCACCCGCACCCGCGCTTCGGCCACGTCGTGCCACAGGCCGGCGTGCCCCTCGTTCCCCCGGCAGGCGTTCTCCAACTCGCCCAACACCGCCCGCGAGATCGGCACTCCCCGCCCCTGCAGTTTGTACACCACCAGCCCGCGGGTGAGCCGGGCCGGGGTGCAGTCGTGGTCGATGTCGAGCGCTTTGACCGCGTCGTCCGCCGCGCCGGACTGGTCGTTCAGGAGCATCTTGGCCGCGGCGCGGTTGGCGTACACCGCCGCCGTCTTCCGCCCGGCCGCCTCCGCCCGATCGGTGAACTCGATCGCCCGCTGTTGGGTGCTGGATCGCGCGTAGCAGTACCCCAGCCACTCGGCCGCCCGCCCGGTCTTGTCGGTTTCCGACGCCTGCTGGAACGGGATGACGGCCACGTCCGACTGGCCGTGCTTCACCAGCCAACAGCCGCGGGCGAACGGTTCGGTCGGGTCCGGGTCTTCAACGGGCGGTGCGGTCGGGCCAGTCATGGGGTTGTTGAATTGCGCCCACCCGCCGGCCCCCACCCCACCCACCGTCAACAGGACCGCGGCTGCCGTCATCAGCACCCACCTCCGTCGCGGGGCGACGGCCGCCGCCAGCACGCGAGCCACTTCGCCGGCCGTCGGGCGCTCGGCCGGGTTCACGGCCAGGCAGTCGAGCAGCACCCGACGAACCGCCGGCGGCAGGGGCATCCGTACGGCAGCGAGCTTGAACTGGGCGGACTTGGCGGCATCCGGCACGGTGTGACCGTCGATACGGGAGAGGGCCGCACCGATCAGGTACGGGTGGCGGGCGAGCAGCAGTTCGAACACCAGCACGGCGAACGAGAACACGTCGGCCGCGTGCCAGTCGGTGGCCACATCCGGGCGGTCGGCGGCCAGCCGCGCCAGGACCTCCGGCGGGGCGTAGGCCAGCGTGCCGGCGGCGCGCCCGCCCCGCCCGTCGTCAGCCAGGTTCAGGTCGAGCAGGTACGGGAAGCCGGTCGGCCCGAACAGCAGGTTGGACGGCTTCAGGTCGCGGTGGGCGATGCCGTGGGTGTGCAGGTACGTGAGGGCGTCGGCGACGGCGGCGGCGACGTGCAGGACGGCCCGCGGGTAGGCGGTGTTCGCCGACACGGGGAAGGCGGGCGGGTCACCCACCGGCGGGTCGTCCGCCCACCGCTCGCCGACCACCCGCAGCAGCAAATCGCACGTCGGCGCCCGCCCGCCCGCCCGGCTCACCAGAGTCTCGCCGGTGGCCAGGCCGAGGTACGGGGAGACGACCGCGCGATGACCGTTCACACTCGGGGCGGCGAACACCGACATCAGGTGCGGGTGAGTGAGTGGGCCGAGGGTGCGGGCTTCCTCCTCGCCGCGGGTGGACACCTTCAGCACCTCGGCGCGGTCACCCAGGTCGGTGTTCCGCACCAGGTACACGTCCGAGAAGGCGCCACGGCCGAGCAACCGTAGCACCCGCAAGCCGCCTACCAGATCGCCGGGGTGGAGGGTGACGGCCGGGCGGCGGGGGGGGGAACTGTCGGCGAACTGACGGTTCAGGACACTCTTGACGGCGAACAGGGCGGCGATGTCGTCCGGGTACGGGAAGCGGGCGGCGAACGCCACCGGGTCGGGCGCGGCGCCGGCCTCCGCCCGCAGACAGAACTCCTCGTGGGCCAACTGAATGACCAGCTTGCGGTCGGCGGCCAGCACCGGGTGGGCGGCCAGCGCGGCCAGCGCGTCCGGCGGTTCCCCGGCTGCCCACCGCTCCTGGATCGCGTCGGCCAGTTCGGCCAGTTCGGCGGGCGTCGTCGGCGTCATCACTGGCCCTCCGGCGGCGGGCGGTGGCGGAGCCTGTCCACCAACCGCTGGACCGTTTTGGTCGTCAGGTCGAACCGCTCGGCCACCGCCTCGTGCGAATACCCGTCTCGGATCATCCCCAGCATCTCCCGCTCCCGCTCGGACAGGCCGGCGGTGAGCGCCTCCCAGCGGTCGCGGGCCATCACCTCCTGACTGGGGGTGTTCCCGCCGCCGCTCGGCTCGGGCGCGTCCGCCAGCGACCGCTCGCGGCGGATGTCCCGCTTCAGCATGTGCTGGTCGCGGCCCTCCTCGGCCACCTTGCACTCGGCCATCTTCGCCAGGTAGGCGATCAGGTCGTCTTCCGTCGGCACCTGGAGCCGGTCGAGCGTCACCTGGAAGAACGACGCCCACACGTTCTGGGTGAAGTCGTGCGAGTCGAAACGGGTGCGGAGGCGGGCCGACAGGCGCCGGCGGACGACCGCCCGTACCAGTGGCAGGTACCGCTCCACCAGGGTGGTGAACGCCCCCGGCTCCCGCCGCCGGCAGCCGTCCAGCAGCCGCTCGAACTCGCTCATCCGACCCTCCGTGTGGGCGATCCGCCCCGCCGGCGGCGGACGGGTCACACCACTTCCTTACCCTACAGAAGAACCACCGCCAGCGGTGTGAACTCCTCAAGCCCGTTGAAGCGTCGCGCCCCCCCGGTGGTCTGCGGCGGCGACGAGAACAGACCGCCTCGGGTTGCGAGTACCCGCTTGTGGGTGCGACTGCCGGACTTCCAGGCACACCCGCCCGTTGCCGGCCGACCCGGTGTCGTATTTCAGTCCCCTACCTGCTGCGGAGTGATATTAGTATACCGATAGCACTGTTGTTTCACCACCCCGCGACTCGGCCTTCGGGCGCCCTCCGGAGAATGACGTGGACTTCTACCACAATAGGCGGACGCAACTGCTCCGCGGCGGCAAGGCGGACGACGCCGACGCCTACCTCATCACCCACCCGGCGAACGTCCGCTACCTGAGCGAGTTCGACGCGGCCGAGGCCGTGTTGGTTTCGCCAAAGGGGGCGTTCGTCGTCTTCCCGGACGACGCCGTGCCGGCCCGCAAGCACCTGCCGGCGGAGTTCTTCCCCGTCCCGCGGGCTGAGGGGGTGGAGCCGACCGCCGCCGCCGCCGAGGCCGTCCGCGCCGCCGGGGCCAAGAGCGTCGGCGTGGAAGCCGACCACTTGACCGTGACTGCCCTGCACCGCCTGGCCGAAACGGTCGGCAAGGCGACCCTCCGCCCGCTGAGCGGGCGGGTGGAAGACCTCCGCCAGACGAAAGACCCGTCCGAGGTGGAGGTGGTCAAGAAGGCGGTGAGCGTGGCCGCGCGGGCGCTGCTCATGTTCCGCGCCATCCTGCGGGAGGTGGACACCGAACTCGACCTGGTCCGCCAGATGGACCAACTGCTCCTGCGGGCCGGGGCGAACGCCCCCGCCTTCCCGTCGGTCGTCGCACTGGGCGACAACGCGGGCTTGTCCGTCCTCCGCCCGACCGCCGACCGCCCGGTGGCCGAGGCGAGCAAACTGTTCGCCCGCTGGGGGGCGGAAGTCGGCTATTGCGGGGTCATCTCCCGCACCTTCCGCTCGCCATTCGGCGCCCCGCCCCTGCGGAAAACCAAAACGGAGCGAACCGCCCACTCGTACGAGAAGGTTGGCGCGGCCGTGCGGCAGGCCATTCAGGCGGCCGTCGAGGCCGTTCGCCCGAACGCCACTGCCGGCGACCTGGCGAAGGCCGCCCACGCCCGACTGGCCGCTGCCGGGTTCGACAAGTTCGCCGCCGCCGAGGTCGGCCACGGGGTCGGCCTCACCCCCCGCGAGGGGCCGTTCCTTCTGCCGACCGACACCACCCCGCTCGTCCCCGGCATGGTGCTGAACATCACCCCGCAGGTCCGCATCCCCGAATGGGGCATGATGAAGCTCAGCCAGACGGTGGTGGTGAACCGCGAGGGCGTCACCGACCTGGGCGGCGGGCCGGGTACGGACGACTGACAACGCCATGTCTTCCACCCGCGTGAGTGTGCTCACCCCCCCCGGCACCGGTGCCATCGCCACCGTCGCCGTCGTCGGCCCACGGGCGTGGGACGCGGTGCGGGCACACTTCCGCCCGGTGAAGGGAACACTGCCGGACTCCCCTCCCCGGCACCGTGTCTACTTCGGCACCCTCGCCGAGGGCGGGGATGAGGTGGTGGTGGGGGTGCGGCAACTCGTCCCCGAGCCGTGGATTGAAGTGCATTGCCACGGCGGGCGGCGGGTGGTGCGGTGGGTGGTGGAGTTGCTCGAAGGCGGAACGGGGAATGCGGAATGCGGAGCGGAGGGCAACTCTGCCGCGTCTGCTGACTTTCATTCCGCACTCCCCATTCCGCACTCCGCACTCGGCGAAGACCCGCGCGCACTCGATCCGCTCACCCGTGCCGCCACCCTTCGCACGGCGTCGATCCTGCTCGACCAACTGCACGGCGCGTTCGCAGGTGCCATCGTCGCAATCCTCGCCGACCTGCCGAACTCACTCCCGCAACTGCAACGACTCGCCGCGCTCACCCCGGTCGGTCGGCGGTTGATCGATCCGCCGCGGGTGGTCATCGCCGGCCCGCCGAACGTCGGTAAGAGTTCGCTACTGAACGCCCTCGCCGGGTATCAGCGGAGCATCGTGTCGCCGACCGCCGGTACGACGCGGGATGTGGTGGGTGTGGAGTTGGCGTTCGACGGCTGGCCGGTGCGGGTGTCGGACACCGCCGGGTTGCGTGAGGCGGGCGAACAGTTAGAAGCGGCGGGCATCGAGTTGGCCGAGCGGGAACTGGCCGCAGCGGATGTGGTGGTGTGGGTGATGGACAACACGGATCCGCGACCGACGCCGCCGTTGCACGAATTCGCCGGCCGACTGATCGTGGTGGCGAACAAGTGCGACCAGCCGAGCGCGTGGACCGACCCGCCGAGCCGCGAGTGGTTGCGAGTGTCGGCGACATCGGGCGAAGGCGTGCCCACGCTGATCGGCGAAGTGGTGCGGAAACTGTACCCGACGGTGCCGCAACTGGGAGAGGCGGTGCCGTTCACACCGGAGTTGTGCGACGCGGTCGAACAGGCCGCCGCAGAATTGGTTGCCGGACGAATCGAAGACGCTCGGACCGTGTTGGGGTTCACGCTTCAGTGTGACCCACGCCGAACTCACGCTGAGGCGTGAACCCCAACAGGGACCACCCCCCAGTTCGTCGCCACCCCTATCATCTCCCTATGCCGCTCACCGTTGTCCTCGTCCGCAAGCTGCTCCGCGACGTGCGGTGGCCGCTCGCCGTCGTCTGCTTCCTGCTCTTCCTGTTCAGCCTGCTGTGGGTGCGGGTGGCGTGGCGCGTGACCACCGAGATCGCCCCGTACTTCAACGTGCTCGGCGGGCTGGCGGGCAACACCCAGGGCGACATGGAAAAGGTGGTGTTCACCGGCGTGGGCAAGGTGAGTCAGGCGGTCATCGGCGGGTCGGACATCAACTTCCAGAACCCGACCGACTTCCTGGCGGTGGAGCTGCTGCACCCGGTCGTGATCGTGCTGGTGTTCCTGTGGGCGGTCGGCAAGACGTCCGGGGCCATCTCCGGCGAACTGGGCGGGGGGACGATGGAACTGCTCCTGTCGCAGCCGGTGCCGCGGGGCACGCTCATCTTCGCGCACTTCCTCGTGGACTGTCTCACCATCCCCCTGCTGGTGCTCAGTATCTCGGCCGGGATGCACCTGGGCCTGTGGAGTGTGGGCGAGTTTCGCGTGAACCAGGAGGTCGTGCAGAAGGTGGTCGAGAAGGCACCGAAGTTCGCCCAGGACAAGGTGAAGGAACTGGCCGAGAAGCAGAAGGTGCTGCCGGTGAACCCGGAGAACCAGTGGAAGGGGGCGCTGAACCTGGCCGCGCTGGTGTTCGCCATGAGCGGGGTCGGGCTGGTCATTTCGGCGTGCGGGCGGAACCGCTGGCGGACGACCGGCTGGGCGGTACTGCTGGTGCTCAGCATGTTCGTCCTGAACGTGATCGCGCAGCTGTGGGAGCCACTCGGGTTCGCCCGCCCGTTCACCCTCTTCTTCTACTACCAGCCGCACCGGCACTGGCTGGACGACCAGTGGACGGCCGACGTGGGCGCGTGTTGGGGCATGGGTGAGGGGCAACTGACGGTGCCGTCGGTGCCGCTGCTGCTGGTCGTCGGGGCACTCGGGTACGGCATCGGCTGGTGGGTGTTCCGCAAGCGCGACCTGCCGGCCCCGCTGTGAGGTGTGTGCATGCGTTTCCTCGGCATCGTCGGGTTGGGTCTCGCCACAGGGGTGGTGTTCGGGCTGGTGCAGTCCGGCGCTACCGCGGCGGTGCTGGAGTTCGACCCGGCCGGGCTGCTCGTGCATCCGGTCATCGGGCTGATACTGGGCGTGGGGCTGGCAGTGGCGGCGCGGGTGGGGCGTCGGCCGAAGCGGTCGGGGCCATCTCTGATCAAGCCGCTCGTGCTGCTGCTGGTGGCGATGGCGGTGTTCGCCGGGGCCGCCGGCGTGGTCGGGTTCACCCTGGGTCGTGGCGGCAACGTGATGCTACCGGCCGAGTTGAAGGAGCAAATCCCGCCGTCGAAGTGGGCGAGCTATCAGGCGTGCGCGCTGGCGAATCAAGCGAGCTACAACGTGGCGTTCATCGGCGGGGGGATGCTCATCGCGTGGGTGTGGGTCAGCCGCAAGCGACTGCACCCGAAGCAGGTGGCGACGGGGTGAAGGAAATCACTCCGGCACGCACGCGGCCCAGAACACCCACGGCGAAGTGTCGTAGCGGAACACCCGCACGCTGCCGTCGGCCATCACTGCATTCATCCCGTCGGGGTGCAGCGAACCGGGCAACCGCGGGTCGCACGGACGGTCGGTGCGGATACGCAGAACCGGCGTAGCGAAGTCCGGTCGTGTCGGTTCCGCGCTCGCCCGGCCGATTCGCACCCACACTTCGCCCTCGGCATCGGGCAGCGGCACCACGGGCGAGATCTGCCCCGTGCTCCACAACCCGGCCGGTTCAGTTGGTGTGAGCGTGGCGAACGCCGGCATCTGCGGGCTGTAGAAGCCGACGCCCCACAAGTTGTACACCACCTCCCCGCCAACCGTGCGGCACACCTGCGGCCGCTCGACAAACAGGATCGTGTTGGATGAGCTGAACGTGACGCCCTTCTTGTTCCACGATAGCATCCCGTTCGCCGCGTAACTGCCTGTGGCGTAGTGTCCGGTGTTGCCGTCGGGCAACGTGACGGGGATGTCGCGGAGTTGGTCGGCGGTGGTGTCGGAGGGGCAGAGGAACATCTTGTAAAACTGATTCGCATCACCGCCATTTTGAGTGCGGTCGTCATCTGACTTGCCACGGAAGTTGTAAGGCGTCGAGGAGTGAGCGTGATACCGTTCCGCGGATGACCTGTCTTGGCGGGTGGAATCGTACATTCGTCACGTCGATTCCAGAAATGGGATCAACGTCCAGAACACCGATGGCAACCCGCGGCCGGTTTGCGACCCTTCCCCCTGATCGACCAGCGGTGGGAATCGGCCGAATGCCGATTGATAGTTGTGGATACCGAACGCCAACTGCTTCAGGTTGTTCTGGCACTGCATCTGGGCCGCCGACTGCCGGAGGCGAACGACGCCCGTGAGGATCAGCCCGGCGAGCAACAGCAACACCGCGAGGGCGAGCAGCACCTGGATGTAACCGCGGGCCGGACGGCGGTGGCAGGTGATGCCGTGTGGGCGCTTCATGGTTCCATCCCCTCCGGGCGGGGGGGCAGCGCGCCGCCCCGGG
>JANNDF010001042.1:0-4141 GCA_031387445.1 Planctomycetia bacterium | reverse complement strand
GGGGGCTGAGCGGGGGGGGGGGGGGGGTGGTGGGGGCGGGCGAGCCGGCGGTAGCTGGTTCGCCGCGTCCAACCGCCGTGCGGGTTGGGCGCCCCCGCGTTTGGCTCGCGGCTAACCAGCTACCGCCGTCTCGCCCGCCCCCACCTCCCCCACCCCCCCCGCGATCTGCCCGCCTACCAGTCGGCGGCGTTCAGTTGGCCCCGCTGGCTGGCGGATCGCTGGCTGCACCTGCACGGGCCGGACGAGTGCGTGCGGCTCGGCTTCTGGTTCAACGCCCCGCCGCCGCTGTGGATTCGGGTGAACACCACCAAGCTCACCCGCGACGAGTACCTCGCCAAGCTCGCCGCCGCGAACACCCCCGCCGAGCCGGGCGAACACCCGCAGGCGGTGAAACTGCTCGACACCGTGCGCATCCGTGAGTTGCCCGGCTACGATGCCGGTGAGTTCGCCGTGCAGGATCACTCGTCGCTGCTGGTGGCCTCGGCGGTGGCCCCGAAACCGGGCTGGCAGGTGCTCGACTTGTGTTCTGCACCCGGCGGGAAGACGACGCACCTGGCCGAACTGATGCACCACTCCGGGCGGATCGTGGCGTGCGACATCATCGCCAAGCGGCTGGATTCGGTGACCGACCTGTGCCGGCGGATGGGCGTGCGGATCGTCGAACCGCGGGTGCTGGTGGATGGCACCGACGCCCCGACCGGGCCGTTCGACGCGGTGCTGGCCGACGTGCCGTGCAGCAACACCGGCGTGCTCGGTCGCCGGCCGGAGGTGCGGTGGCGGTTGCAACCGCACGAGTTTCAGCACCTGATTCGATTGCAAACGACGCTGCTGAAGACCGCCCTCAGCCGGGTGAAGCCGGGCGGGGTGGTGGTGTACAGCACTTGCAGTATCGACCCGGACGAGAACGGCGGCGTGGTGCGGGCGGTGCTGGATGAGATGCGAGACGTGAAACTGGAAGCCGAACACACGTCGATTCCGGGCCGCCCGTCCGACGGCGGCTACTGGGCGAGGTTGCGGAAATAGGCGAGTGGCCCGTGTGAGCGGGCTGGTCCCGAAGAACCAGCCCGCTCACGCGGGCCGCTCGCCCGGCGGGGTACTTACCGCGCCACCAGCCGCACTTTGCCGAGCAGACGCTCGACCGTCGCCTTCTGGTCTTCGGGCATCTTGTCCAGGCTGGCGTACTCCTTGCTCTCCCGCCCTTCCTTCACCACGATCTTCGTCGGCGTCAGCTTGCCCTTCTCGACGGTGCCGGTGACGGTGTAGGCCGCGTCGCCGACCGTCGCTTGCAGGCTGGCTTCGTCGCCGTTGATCTGAAGCTGCACTTGCTCGTTACCACCGACGACCACGCCCCCGCGCTCGCCGCCGCCCGGTCGCCCGACGCCGGAGTCGCCGCGAACCGGCCGCTTCACTTCGGGCAGTTCGATCCCCTTCACCGTCTCCTTCTTGCCCTTCCGCAGCACTTCCGCGTCGAGCTTCTCGCCGGCGTTCAGCTTGCCCACCAGCGCGGTGAACGCCTCCGGGTCGGTCGGCACATCCTTACCGGCCAGCTTCAGCAGCACGTCGTTCTTCTTCAACCCGGCCTTCTCGGCGGCGCTGCCGGCGGTCACGTCGGAGATGACGATGCCGCTGTCCTTGGGCAGGTCGAGCTGTTCGGCCAGCACCGCCGACACCTTCTCGATCTTCACCCCCAGCCGCGGCTGGGCGGCGTTGCGGCTGACCGGCGCGAACAGCCCGTCCGGGCCGATGACGAACGGCTGCACGTCCAGCCGGCCGAACCCTTCCCGCCCTTCGAGCCGGCGGAAGTCCTCCGCCATCCGCTTCTGCATGTCCCGCTGCATCTCGGCCAGCCGCCGGAACGCCTCGGCGTTCTGGTCGCGGTTGGCTCGCTCGGCGTCGTCCAGCTTGCGGCGGGCGGCGTCCACGTCCTTCTGCGCCGCGTCCGCCTTCTTCAGCGGTTCCTCCATCGCCTTCTTGTACTCGTCGCGGGTCAGCTCCAGTTGCTCCTTCGCCTCGGCGTCGCCGGCCTTCTTGATCCGCTCTTCGAACTCCTTCAACTGCTGCTCGTACTGCTTCCGCAGGTCGCTCTCGGCCGGCGGCTGCACGACGCGGCCGCCGCGGATGACGTCCGCCGGCAGTTGCAGCCGCAACCGCTCGGCCGGGAGGTCGAGCCGGTTCCAGTCGATCACCTCGACCACGTCCTTCCGCTTCACCATCCGCTGGAGCGTGCCGGGGTCGATGACCCCGTCCTTCTCCAGCTTCTTGATCAGCTCCGCCAGCGCCGCCTCGTCCAGCTTCCCTTTCCCTTGCAGCGCTTCGATCAGTTCATGCAGTTGCTTCTGGGTGACCTCCGCCGGCACCTCCTTCGGCGCGTCTTTCGCCTTCTCGATCTCGATCACCTTCGCCGGCTTCGGCTCCTCCTTCTTCGGCTCGTCGGCGAAGCCGAGACCGGCCAGGCTCACGCCGGTGGCGACGGCGGCGGTGCCGGCCAGCCAGGTGAACCCGCGAGTCACCCCGCGAGCGGCGGTCTTCACGTTCAGCAACATGTGTACCCTCCGGAAGAGTTCGGATTTGCCCGCCCGCATGCGGGCGGCAGGGAGCGGGCGGCGTGTGGTTCGCCCGCCCGAAAGTTCCACCAGGAAGGCGGCGTAGTCGGCGGAGGTGCCACCGACATTCGCCGCCGCGGCGTCCGCCAGAAACTCCTGACACAGGCCGAGGTCGCGGCGGACGAGCCAGAACCACGGCATGAAGAAGAACGCCGCCCGCGCCACGCCCACCCAGCAGACGGTGCGGGTGTCGCCACGGCGGAGGTGGTCCCACTCGTGGGCCAGCACCCACCGCAGCGTCGGCTCGTCGGCCCCGTCGGCCATGCCCTTCGGCAGCACGAGCAGCGGGCGGAAGAAGCCGACGCACAAGGGCGACCGCACGCGGGCCGAGGACAGGGCGACCGGCAGCGGCTCACCGACGGTCAACTGGTCGAGTACCCACCGGGCACGGCCGACCAGCGGGGTGGCATCCCGGAGCAGCCACGCCAGCCCCAACCGCTCGCACATCAGTTGAAGGAGCAGCACGCCGGCGATGACCAAGTGCACCGACACCAGCAGCGGGACAACCGCCGCGACCGGTGACACCGGGCTGTCACTGCTTCCGTTCACTCCGCGAACGGATTCGGGATCGTTCGGGGTGCGAACGGCAACATTCTCCGCCGGTGGCTCCATCATCGGTTCCGCCACCAGCGGCTGTTCGGGCCGGGCCACCGCTTCCCGTGGCACGAACACCCATTCCACCGCCTCCGGTTCGCTTTCTCCGACCAGCGCGGGAGGGGCCGGTTGCCGTGTCGACTCGGGCGTCGGGATCGGGGCTTGGGCCACTTCTACGGCACCCGGTGAAGTCATCCACGCGGGCCGCGGGAGCAGCATCCAGTGCGGCAACGCCGACAACACCGCCGCCAGCACCGCCCCTCGAACGGCCCACGCCCCGATCTGCTGCCGCAACGCCGGCCGGCGGAACGCCAGCATGCCCAGCCAGCCGAGCAGCAGCACCGCCCCGCCGGACAAGGCCGCCTGTACCCACCACCCGCCCGCCGCCGTCCAGAACGTGTCCATTGGGCTTCCTCCGCGGTGGAGATGGGGGAAGTTAACCTGGCTTCCGCGCCTGCTGGATAAGTGTCCGCATCTGCTCCAACTCGCTCGGTGGGATCTTCTCCGCCTTCAACAGGCTGCGGACCAGTTGCGATGCCGCCCCGTCGAACACGCGGTCGAGGAACCGCGAGGCCGACTCCTCCCGGCTGAACTCGGCGGCGTAGATGAACGTGCGGCCGTCGGCCGTGTGCCGCACCAGCCCCTTCGTTTCCATGATCCGCAGGAGCGTCTGAATGGTGTTCACCGCCGGCCGCCGGCCGTCGGCTGTGACGATCAGGCGGTGGACGCCCGACACCGCGTGCGGACCGTGCTCCCACAGCACTTTCAGGATCTCCAACTCCCGCGGGGTGGGGGTAGGCAGTTCGTCCACATGCGACCTCAACGGAGACTTCAAACCTAACGCTTAAAGTCTTAAGTGAAGTGCCGGAACGGGACAATGGGGAATTGTCACGACCTGCTGGAAGTGCTCTGCTCGCTCCGCGAGCGGTCTTCAAGAACCCGCT
>JANNDF010001016.1:0-4546 GCA_031387445.1 Planctomycetia bacterium | reverse complement strand
CACACTGGCTTGTGCCGCCCGGCAGGCGGCACCTACTCCACCGTGATGGTGCTCTCGCGGATCTTGCCGTCCCGCACGAAGATCACCCGCACCGGGTTGAACGTCGCCAGGTCATGGCGGTTCAGCACGTACGTCACGTTGTCCATGCTGAGGGTTTCCCACTGGTGCATCCCCAACAGGACATCGCCTTTC
This sequence comes from Planctomycetia bacterium, assembly GCA_031387445.1. GTDB lineage: Bacteria > Planctomycetota > Planctomycetia > Gemmatales > Gemmataceae > JALHQU01. The sequence continues at coordinate 4,354 of JANNDF010001016.1, read as the reverse complement.
TGTAAGCCGGCTTTGCCAGCCACCCCGGTCGCCGCCACCTCGGTCAGCCACAACCCGCCGCGGAGTTGCTTGTCGATCCCTTGAACCACGCTCGCTCCCACGGGCGTCGCCTTGATGCCCAGTTTCCCGCTCACGCCCGTGTCGGCCACCGGGGTGACGGAAATCGCCCGCTCGGCCGCGAAAACCGCGGCGGCGCCGAACTCGACCTCCAGCGCGCCACCCCCTCGCTTCACTCGGAGCTTCGTCTTGCCGGTACGGTCGATGAACCCGCGCTCGAAGTCCACCGCATTCGTCACCGCCACGTCACCCACGTGTTCGATCAGGTCGTCCACCTTCAACCCAGCCTCCGCCGCCACCGACCCGGCCTCGACGCGCTGCACCGCCACCCACCGCCGAAGCGGGGCGTCCTCGCCCGACCGGTCGTACTTGCTCACCAGCGTCAGCCCGAACCGCCCGCCAGCCCCCTTCCGTCCGGCCAGCATGTCGGCGGCCTTGACGATCATCGTGTCCACCGGGATGGCGAAGGCGATGTTCTGCGCCCCCGCCCGGATGGCCACGTTCACGCCCACCACCTCGCCCATCTTGTTGAACAGCGGCCCGCCGCTGTTGCCGGGGTTGATGGGGGTTTGGGTTTGGATGAGCGACTTGTACGACACTTCCTTGTTCAGCGTCACGTCCCGCTTCAGCGCACTCACGCTGCCGGTGGTGACGGTGTGCTCGTACCCGAAAGCATTGCCGATGGCGATCACCTTTTCCGCGAGCATCAGGTCTTGCGCCGTGCCGAGCGGCACCATCGGCAGCGGTTTGGCCGGGTCGATCTTGACGAGCGCGAGGTCGGACTCCTTATCGAGGGCGATCACGCGGGCGTTGAGGTTGGTGCCGTCGGCCAGCCGACAGCGGAGGGACTGCACATCATCGACGACGTGATAGTTCGTGACCACGTACCCCCGCGGGTCGAGCACGATACCAGTACCCATGCCATTCACCCGCTGCGGCTGACCGATGGCCGGGCGGAAGGGGTCGTCCGAGGTGCCCGACACGGTGCGCTCGCTGTGGATGTTCACCACGGCACCCTTCACCCGTTCCACCAGTTCCACCGTCTCGTCGCGCCGCCTGCTCGTCCCCGTGGGAGCGGGTGCGACAAGAGCAGGTGCGTCCGCGGCCGGCATCCGCGTGGGAACGGGAATGCTCGGCAGCGGTTCGGCGGCGATGCCGAGGCCGGACACGAACAGGGAGGAGAGGAACGCCAAGCGAGCGGGGCGACAAACCCCGAGATGCGCCAACAGGCCCATTGCGATCCCCGCGTCCGTGTGGGGCGGCGTGCCGCCGAAGAAGAGCGTCCGTATTCCGACGCGAGGTGTTTTCGACCGCCGCCACAACCGCCCTGGATTTCAAGGGCTGTGTGCAAGGTGGAACGTGCGAAGCGGTGGAAGGGTGGTGCCGGGTGGTGCGGGTGGTGGTGGTGCGCGGGAGGCGTCTGTTGTGCTGGGTGTAGCGGTTGTGTCGGTCGCGGACCTGTGGTCGGTTCCGATCGTACCGGCTAGGTTGAGTGGGCAATTCCTCGTCGCCCGGAGTCGGCCGAAATGTCTCGCACACCGCGGATGGACCAGATCGAAGCGTTGCTGGCCGATGACCCGAACGACCCCTTCCTGCGATACGGGCTGGCGATGGAACACAGCGGCCAGGGCGACGACGCGACCGCCGTGACGCTACTCCGAGACCTCATCGCCCTCGAACCGGCGAAGCCTTACATCCCGGCGTTCCTGATGTGCGGGCAGGCGCTCGCGCGGTTGGGGAAGGAAGACGAAGCGGCCGAACTGCTTCAGATTGGGATCGTCGCCGCGACGAAGGCCGGTACGCCCGACGCCCTCCACGCCCGCGGCGAAATGCAGGGGCTGCTGGCCACGGTGGAATAGACCCACACATCAGACACGGAAGGCACGGAACACACGGATCAGATCTCTTCAACCTTTTGATCCGTGTGTTCCGTGTCCTTCGTGACCTCCGTTCTGGATACCTGACCATGATCCGCCTCGCCGCATTGGGCCTCCTCCTCGCTACGGCACTACCACTCGTGGCAGCCGACATCGACAAGGAGCGATTGGGACGGATCGATGCCGCGGTCGAGGCGGCCATCAAACGCGGTGACTGCCCCGGTGCGGTGGTGGTGGTCGTTCACAACGACGTCGTTGTGTATCGCAAGGCGTTCGGCAAACGGGATGCGGACGCGGCGATGACGGCCGACACACTGTTCGACATGGCCTCCGTCACCAAGCCGGTGGCCACGGCCACAAGCGTGATGATCCTGGTGGAGCAGGGGAAACTCCGACTCTCGGACAAGGTGTCGAAGCACTGGCCGGAGTTTGCGGCCAACGGCAAAGGCGACGTGACCGTCGAGCAGTGCCTGCTGCACACCACCGGCCTGATCGCCGACAACGCGATCAAGGATTACGCCGACGGGCGGGAGAAGGCGTTCGAGTCAATCGCCAATCTCAAGCTCGAGGCGCCCGCCGGCACGCGGTTCAAGTACAGCGACGTCGGCTACTTGGTGTTGGGGGAACTGGTGGCTCGCGTGGGCAAGTCGCCGCTCGACGAGTTCGCCAGGAAGAACGTGTTCGAGCCGCTGACGCTGACCGCCACCGGGTTCACCCCCGCCGAACCTCTTCGGAAGTCCGCCGCCCCGACGGGCAAGCGCGACGGCACCGAAATCCGTGGGGTGGTTCACGACCCGCGGTCGTTCGCGGTGGGCGGTGTGGCTGGGCACGCGGGGCTGTTCGGCACGGCCGATGACCTCGCCCGCTACTGTCGCATGCTGTTGCGGGAGGGTGAACTTGACGGCGCTCGCATCCTCTCCCCACTTACGGTCAAGCTGTTCACCGAGGGCCGCGCCGTGCCGCCGAGCGGGCAGCGGTCGCCGGGGTGGGACGTGGACACCGGGTTCACCGCCCAGCGTGGCGAACTGTTCCCGGCCGGCGACGGGTTCGGGCACACCGGGTTCACCGGCACGAGCGTGTGGGTCGATCCGCCGAGCAAGACGGCCGTCATCATTCTCACCAACCGTACGTTTATCAGCGAAAAGGTGAGCGTGACGGAGTTGCGGCGGGAGGTGGGCACCATTGTGGCCTCAGCGGTTCCCGAACGCGGGATGCGGAATGCGGAACGCGGAATGAAGGCACAAGCACTGCGCACTCCTCGCTCCGAATCCCGCGCGGTGTCCACCGGTCTCGACGTGTTGGTGAAGGAAAAGTTCGTCTCGCTCAAGGGCCGCAACGTCGCCCTCGTGACCAACCACACCGGCCGCACGGCTGCGGGGGAAACCGTCATCGACCTGCTTCACAAGGCCGACGGGGTGAAGTTGGTGGCACTGTTCAGCCCCGAGCACGGCATCCGTGGCGAACTGGACGAAAAGGTCGGCGACGGGAAAGACGAGAAGACCGGTCTGCCGGTGTACAGCCTGTATGGCGAACGCCGCAAGCCGACGGCCGAGCAACTGAAGGGCGTCGACACCATCGTGTACGACATCCAGGACATCGGGTGCCGGTTCTACACGTACATCAGTACGCTCGGGCTGGTGCTTGAAGCGGCGAAGGAGAACGGATTGAAGGTGGTGGTGCTGGATCGCCCCAACCCCATCGGCGGGGTATTGGTGGAAGGGCCGGTGCGGGACGAGGGGCGGGAGTCGTTCGTCGCCTACCACCACATCCCCGTGCGACACGGCATGACCGTCGGCGAGATGGCCACGCTGTTCAACGCCGAGCGGAAACTGGGTGTGGATCTGACCGTGCTGAAGTGCGAAGGCTGGAAGCGCGTCGACACGTTTGACCGCACCGGCCTGCCGTGGCGGAACCCGTCGCCGAACATGCGGCACCTGACCGCCGCCGCGCTGTACCCCGGCATCGGGCTACTGGAGACGACCAACGTGAGTGTCGGCCGCGGCACCGAACGGCCGTTCGAGTGGGTGGGCGCGCCGTGGATCGACGGGCGGAAGCTGGCCGGCGAGTTGAACAAACTGAACCTCGACGGCGTGCGCTTCGTGCCGACGGAGCGCACGCCAACCGGTTCGGTTCACAAGGACAAGCCGTGCGGCGGGGTGGACATCATCGTCGACGACTGGGACAAGGTGCGGCCGGTGACGGTGGGGATGCACTTCGCCGCCACGCTCCGAAAGCTGTACCCGACCGACTGGCAGACGAAGCGGTACGACACGCTGTTGGTGAACAAAGCGACGTTCGACGCGGTGGAGGCCGGCAAGTCTGTGGCGGACGTGATGAAGGCGTGGGAGCCGGGCCTGACCAAGTTCGCCGAACGGCGGAAGGCGTGTTTGCTGTATCCCGAGTAGGTGCCGCCTGCCGGG
>JANNDF010000959.1:0-10541 GCA_031387445.1 Planctomycetia bacterium | reverse complement strand
GGCCGGCGGGACGCCGGCCCCACCAAACGGAGACACGACCCGGCCGTCACCGCGGGGCGGGGCGGCGGGCGTCCCGCACTACCTCGTGGACGAAGCGGAGTTTCTCGACGGCCGGGCCGCTCAGCACGAACGGGTAGCCGTCGGGCAGGCCCAGCCCGCGGTTCAGGTTGTTCAACAGGTAGGTCAGCGGGTACCAGTCGGCCAAGAGGTGGTCGAACGACACCCCGTCGGCGACCGGGTCGTTCATCTGCTTGACGGTCGGCTCGCTGCGGCGGTCGGGCCGCAACTGCACCCCGCAGTCGGCCGCCGTCTCCAGGGTGTCGGTCATGTGCAGGTAGTGGGCCCACGTCTCCGCCCAGTCTTCCCACGGGTGGGCGGAGGCGTAGGCCGACACGAACCGCTCCTGCCAGCCGGCGGGCGGGCCGCCGGAGTGGTGCTGGCGGATCGCCTCGCCGTAGTCGGCTCGATCGTCGCCGAACAGCCCGCGGAAGGCGTCGAGGTGAGTTGAATCGCGGACCAGTTGATCCCAGTAGAAGTGCCCGCTCTCGTGGCGGAAGTGGCCGAGCAGGGTGCGGTACGGCTCGCCCATTTGCACCCGCCGGCGTTCCCGCTCGGCGTCGTCCGCTTCGGCCACGTTTAGGGTGATGACGCCGCTCGCATGTCCTGTGAGCACCGGCGGGGAGGTCGGATCGGCGTGGTCGGCCAGCATCTCGAACGACAGCCCGCCGGCCTCGTCCTCATCCCGGCCGACCAGCGGCAACCCCAGGGCCAATAGGGTGTAGACCAGTCGCCGCTTCGCCACCTCCACTTTGAACCAGGCGTCGCGGTTCCCGCTCACGCTCAGGTCGGGGATGACCGCCGTCAGGCGGCACGACACGCACAGCGGGTTCGGGTCGTCGGCAGGCACGGCCCAGTTACACACGTTCTCGGCGGTGTAATTCTGGCACAGTTGGTACTCCTGCCCCTTCGCCCGCGGCAGCGGGGACTTCCACCGCCCGACGCCGGCCGCCTCCAGCGACCCGACCACACCCAGGTCCGACAGGTATGCCAGTGGGTGGTCGCACTTCACGCACCGCACGTTCTCGAAGAAAATCAGATGCCCGCAGTGATCGCAGTGGAAGACCTTCATGGGATGCCGCTCGGCTCCGTGGGGGATGGACTCGCCGAGGCAAAGCGCGTGCCGCTGCGGGAAAGCGCCTTCGGGAAATGACCGGGGGAGGCCGACAAACCGGCCTCCCCGTGCGACTGCCCCAGACAGGATTCGAACCTGTGACCTAGCGTTTAGGAAAAGAGGGCGGGCGACCCGAAAAACGCGCAAATAACCCTGGGTTTTCAGCCATTTTACCACGTCTCACCCACATTGCAAGCGATTGCATCCGATGCGTCAAAACCCCTTGAAAACGGGATATCGCGGAATGAATCGCGGAAGAATCGCGGAAGAGAATCGGGGCAGGGGAGGGGTGTCCAGCCCGCCAAGTGCTCGCAGGTTCAAGGTAGGCATAACGAAGTTGCAAATAAAGTCTGACTATACGTTCGGTTATTCCCCGTGGGGGCGATCATGTTCGGCTCGCGGAAGGACCCACGACACCATCCGCAGCCGTCGCCACCCGCCGCCTTCAACCTGATTTCCGCTTCCCGTCGCACCTTCCTCGGCGGCGAAGTCTGCACCGCATCGCCGGTGACGCGGCCGGCCGGTTGCCTTCGGGTGACGAAAGTTAGACGGCCAAAAGTGCCACAAGGCTCCCGGAATGGTGCCGTTCGACGCGGCAAAGTTAGCCGGCCAAAAGGGAAAAATGGGGGGCGGGGTTTTCGCAGTCCGGTCGGCCAAGTTAGTCGGCAAGAAGTGCATCGAGCCGGACGCGGTGCCCGCACTTGAAGCAGACGAACGACAGGCGGGAGTTCGCCCAGATCGTCGGCCCCTTGCACTTCAGGCACGGCCACGGGGCCGGCGGTCGCCAGCACGCCCAGCCGCATTCCTTCTTGCAGTACCAGAAGCGAAGCAGGAACCCGCCCGCCCGCACGCCGACCGCGTTCGGCTTGCGGCACTTCGGGCAGGTGGTCGAGGTCGGTACGCTCGGTTTGCTTCGCGGAACGCGACCGAACGGGTAGCGAATGGCCATGGCGAAACGCTCCGGCGGCGGGTGCCGTCCGCCGTGGAAGACACCCGCCGCCGTGCACAATAGTCTTCGCTCCGGAACCGGCGTCACCCTTGGGGCGGCGCACCCGCCTACCCACCATTCAGCTTGCCGGCGATGGTCTGGAATCGCTCGGTGACGGACTCCAGGTCCGCGGCGATCTCCGCCGCCAGCAAGGCCGGCGGGGGTAAGTCGTCCGACTCTTCCAGGCTCTTGTCCTTCAGCCAGAACAGGTCGAGGTTCAGTTTGTCCCGCTTGGCGAGTTCCGCGTAGTCGAACGACCGCCACCGGCCTTCGGGCGCGTCCTCGGTCCACGTCGGCTTCCGCTCGTGGCGGTTCGTCGGGTGGTAGCACTCGACGAAGCCGTCGAGGTCGGCCCGCTTCAACGGGTTCGTCTTCAAGGTGAAGTGCAGGTTCGTCCGCAGGTCGTACACCCACAGCTTCGAGGTCCACGCCTCTTCCCGCACCGGCTTGCGGTCGAAGAACAGCACGTTCGCCTTCACCCCCTGCGCGTAGAACAGGCCGGTCGGCAGCCGGAGCAGGGTGTGAACGTCGAAGTTCTTGAGCAGCGACCGGCGAATCTTCTCACCCGCGCCGCCCTCGAACAGCACGTTGTCCGGCACCACGATGGCGCACCGCCCGCCCACCTTCAGCAGCGCCATGACGTGTTGCAGGAAGTTGAGTTGTTTGTTCTTGGTGTCGGCGATGAAGTCCTGCCGGGAGTAGGTCGAATCGTCCTTCTCCACCTCCCCGTCGTCGTCGATCTTGGCGTTGCTCGACGCGATGCTCGACTTCTTCCCGAACGGCGGGTTCGTGAGCACCACCGAGAACGTGTTCCCGCCGACTTCCTTCGACAAGCTGTCGATGCCCGACTGGATTGGCGACGGGTCGGTTTCGACGCCGTGCAGGTACAGGTTCATCACGCACAGCCGTGCCGTGTTCGCCACGATCTCCCACCCGTTGGCGAACCTGGTGCGGAACTTCTTCCGCTGGTCCGGGTCGAGCTTCGGGTGGTGCTTGAGGACGTACTCCCGCGCGGCCAACAGGAACCCGCCGGTTCCACACGCCGGGTCGCACACCGTGTCTTCCGGCGACGGCCGGACGCAATCGACGATGCCCTGAATGAGCGGCCGCGGGGTGAAGTATTGCCCGGCTCCCTTCGGCGACTCCTCGGCCGACTTCGAGAGCAACCCTTCGTAGATGTCGCCCTTCACGTCGGCGTTCATCTCCGTCCAGGTCTCGGACGCGATGAGTGAATCGATCAGCCGGCGGAGCAGCGCCGGGTTCTGGATGTCGGCGCGGGCCTTCTGGAACACCTGACCCAGCATCCCGCCCTTCTTGCCGAGTTCTTCGAGGGTGCGGCGGTAGTGGGTTTCCAACTCCTCCCCTTCCTTCGCAATCAGCGTCGCCCAGTCGTAGGGCTTCGGCACCTTCGACGGCTGGTTGTGCGGCGGGTGGGTGAGTTCGTCCGCCATCTTGAGGAACAACAGGAACGTGATCTGCTCCGTGTACGCCATGTAGCTCAGCCCCACGTCCCGGAGAACGTGGGCGAAGTTCCACGCCTTCGCCACGATGCGCTGCGACTCGTTGTTCATGGCGTCCCTGCTAGGTTCCGGCGGGTGCGAGTGCGGCGTACTGCTCGATGGGAACGAGCCGTTCGGCGATGATGCGGTGCGGGATTTCGTCCGGCTGGAACTGCGCGAAGAAGTCGGCGTTCGACTGATACCGCGCCAGCATCGAGGCGTTTTGCAGGATGTGGTAGTGGGTGTGGATGTCCGCGTGTTCGTGCTGGACGTAGCCGAGCCGGTCTTCGTGGCTCGTGCTGTCGCCGTGTCCCGCCGCCGCTCGCAGGCGTTCGACCGCGTGGACGGCGGTGTAAAACGCGGCGACGACCACCCAATCCGGGTGGTCGTCGATCTTGATCGTGTCGAGGAACCGGCGGTTCTGCTCGGCCTTGATGCGGTGCTGGTCAGCCTTCGGCATACACTTCCAGCGCCCCGTCCGGGTTGAAGAAGGTGGCCAGCGAGTCCTCTTCCGCGTCCGGCAGTTGGGAGACGCCAATCCGCCAGCCGGCCGACGCAAAGCGACGTTCCACTTCCGCCACCTTCACGGCGAAATCGAAATCGAACCGCCGGGAGTTGGTCACCACGAACACTTGAACCATGCCCGTGGGCACGGGGATGTAGCACGCCCGCACCCGCCCCGCGTTCGCCACACACCACGCATGGAGGGGGGTCAGCAGTTCGTCGGCAAACCGTTTGAATCGCCCATCCTGTTGGATGGCGTCCCGACACGCCGCGGTCGCCTTCTCCGCGCTGATGACGAAAATATCCTGGTCGCGCGGCGACACGACGACTTCGCCGTCGGCAAAGCTAAGGCGGGCGAACTTCCGGCGCGGTGGCGAGGCGGTCACGGTCTTTCCTCGCGTTCGGAGTGCGTCAGAAGTTTTAGTCCGTGGCCGGAGCCGGTCAAGGCACGGTCGTCCGGCGAAGCGTGGCGAGAGAACACTCGCGCCTTCGTTGCGACTCGTTGGTCATGGCGTTACCAGAGGCGGGTGACGCCGTAGGCGTCGAAGTTGGCGTCCACGCCCACCACCGGCAGGCCGAGCCGAAGGCACTGGACGATCAGCATCCGGTCGAACGGGTCGCGGTGGTTGGCGTGCGGGAACGGCAGCGTCGAATAGGAATCGCAGTCGTCTTGCACGAGCGGCAACAGCGTCAGCCGGTAGCCGCTGACCGCGTCGGCGATGTACGCCGGGTACGGGCTGGCGAGCGCGAGCTTGCCGATGTTCACCTTGATGGCGATCTCCCACACCGACGCCATGCTCAGCAGCAGTTCGTTCGCCGGGTCGGTGAGCAACCCGGTCGCCGTCGCGCTCAACCGCGGACTGCCGTCGGCCAGCCAAAGAACGGTGTGGGTGTCGAGCAGCAGCCTCATCCCATGTACTCGCGCAGGTCTTCGAGGGGCGCGTCGAAGTCGTCGGCCATGAAGGTGATCCGGCCTTTCAACAGGCCGGGGGCGGGGCGCGGCACGCCGGCGGTCGGGGCGGCGGGGGCGGCGACCAGTTTCGCCACCGTCCGCGCGTCGTCGGTGATCGTCACCTCTTCGCCGGGCGACAGGCTACGGACCACTTCGGACAACCGGGTCTGGGCTTCTTCCAGTGTCAGGGTCATGGCGTCATCCTCCGAGGGCATCTCCAACATCTTACCTTCACCGGCACTCGTTCAGGAGGATGACGGCTTCGCTTCCGCTTTCTTTCGGCCGCGTGGGGTCTTGGCGGGGGTGGCAGCCGGCTTCGCGGTGCGGAGGCGTTCGAGCAGCACGGCCGCGGGTTCGTCGGCGGGGTCTTGTGGCACCAGTCGGCCGGCGAACGCTTCCTTCAAGATGCTCTGCCGCAACCGGGCGGCGCGGGTCAGGTTCGCGTTCACCGCCGCTTCCGCCGCCGTCACGTCCGACAGCCGCGCCTCCATTTCCAGCACAATCGCTTCCTGCTCGGCGAGCGGCGGAAGGGGAACGACAACTGAAACGATCTTCTCCTGTGAGACGTTCCGCATTGAATCGCTGGTGCCGGTCGCCATCGCGGAAAGCTGGCCGCGGATGACCGAACTGCTGAGGGCTTTGTGTAGCCAACTCCGGTCGATGCCGGGCACCAACAGCAAGCGAAGGCTTTTATCGCTCAGGAGAAGTTTCGGCCGGCACACTCCGACCAACACGGTTGCACCAACCAACTCGGTTGTGTTGCACCTGGATAACAGCAAGTCCCCCGTTCGCACCTCGTCGTTGGGGTCGAATGGGGCGTTGGGTTGCAATGCCTTCTGCTCCTCTTCGAGGAACGTGCCCCACGTCATCGCGCTTACCTTGATGACAGCCCACTCATCCGGGTTCGCCTTCCGAGTTTGGCACTTGAACGACTTGCCGGATTCAATGCCCTCAAGAAGCTGATCGAGATTCACCCAGCACCAGCCGGCGGGCAACCCTGGCAGCTTCGACGTGTCCGGCTTCGACGGCTCGGCGTACTTCGCTTGCCAGTTCTTCGGCGGGGTCTTCTTGTCGGCGGCGAATTTGGCGAGTTGGTCCGCTTCCCACTTCGCGCGGCGGTCGGTGAGGATGCGGTCGAGCAGGACCGACGCCGGTTCCGCGTTCGGGTGTGCCGTCCGCCAGTCGGCGGTCAGGTCGCCCGTGACGGCCGCCTTCAGCACCGCCGCGCGGTATCGCTTCAGGTTCGCCCGCACCCGCTGCAACTCTTCCACCGCCGCATCCAACTCGGCGAACAACTCTTCGATCCGCGCCACGATCCGCCGTTGCTCGGCAAGCGGGGCAAGCGGAAATCGTAGTGCCCGTAGCTTTGTGCTGTTGACGTTCGCTTGCCCGACCTGCTGGCTAACGACAGAACGAATCCAAGCCTTTCCGTGCTGCGAGTTCAGGTAGAAGCACACGAATTGTGACTGGCAGGCCAGACCGAACCTGAGCGCAACGAGGTACGAAGCGTAACTGCACGGAGTCGGCACACCATCGTAAACGGCGGATTTCCCCACCAACTCGGCACTATTGGTCCTGTTAAAGAGCAGATCGCCTGCTTGAAGCAAGAGAGTAGGAAAGTCAGGATGGGCTTTGGGAAGGTACTTCAGTTCCGTGAGGCGAAGTTTGCCCTCTTGGATGTTGCCCATCCGAAGTACCGGCACTCCGGCAGAGTCCTCATCGGTCTTCGCGGATGAACCGTACTGGCTGTATTCGATCACCTCATCGACGGTTGTCCACCCCCACCCCGGCGGCAGTTCATCCTTGCTCATGCCGCCAACCTCTCGTTCAGTTCGTCGAGGATCGCGTCCAGCTTCTCGCCGAACAGCCGTGCGGCCGCGCCGAGTCCGCCCATCTGGTTGAACGGCACGTCGGCCAAGTCGTCCCGCTCGATGCGGAGGCTGGTGGCGATGTGGTCGCGGATGGCGTCCAGCCACTTGCGTTCGTCCGGGGTGAACGGCCGGCCGGCCGCTTCCCGCTCCGCCACCCACGCGGAATACCGTTCGCCGACCGTCGAGTCCACGGGAACCAGCGGCGTGGCCGGGTCGATGGCGTGCCGCACCAGCGCGATGAGGTCCACCAGCTTTCTCGCGCCGCTCACCTTCACCGTCGCCGGCTCCAGCACCTCGAAGGCGTGCCAGATGCGTTCCGCGTCGAACCGCTTCGGCGAGGTCTTCAGCGCGGCGTCGAGTTCCTTCAGGTGCCCGTACCGCAGCCCGGCCCGGTACGGCTTCGAGTAGAGCAGTTGCAGGGCTTCGATCTGCTCGCGGTTGTCTTCGCAGAACTGGCGGAAGTCGGCCACCAGCGCGGCGGCGTTCTCCTTCGCCTTCGGGTCGAACTCGGCGCGGCGGACGGAATCGACGGTGATTTCGTCGATGACCTGCCACTGGCTGTTCACCTCCTCCCACACCGCCTGCACCGCCTTCCGCACCGCCGCCTTGCGGAACGGCTTCACGGCCGCTTGCATCATCTCGGCTTCGGTCGCGTCGAGTTGTTCCTCGGTCGGCTCGGCGTCTGGGGGAAGGTTGAACTTCTCGGCGGCGCGGGCGGCCACGGCGATTTCGTTCACGCTGCCGAGCAGATCGGCGATGAGTGCGGGCAGCGGAGCGCCGGCGGTTTTCTCCACCTGTTCGGCCTGCTCGGTGGTGAGTTCGCGGTTCAGCTTGGCCAGCCGCGCGCCGAGAGTGGACACCGTGTCGGCGTCGCACCCGCCCTTCGCCACGAAGTCGAGGATCTTGTCGAACGGCTCGGACTTCTTGCGGTCGAGCGGCTTCGAGTCGGTCTTCGCCTGCTCGCACACGCCCACGCAATCGACGATGACGAAGTGGGTTTTCGGCCGCGGGTTCTGGTTCACCTTTCCCATCTCGTCTACCGTCGCCACCCGGCAGCCGCGGCCCTTCATCTGCTCGAAGTAGGAGAGCGACTTCACCATCCGCAGGAAGACGACGCATTCCAGCGGCTTCACGTCGGTGCCGGTGGCGATCATGTCCACGGTGACGGCGATGCGGGGGAAGTGCTCGTTCTGGAACTTCTTCAGCATCGCGTCGGGGTCGTCGGCCTTCGCGGTGATCTTCACGCAGAACTCGTTCCCCTTGCCGAACTCTTCGCGGACGATCTTCACCACGTCCTCGGCGTGCAGGTCGGTCTTGGCGAAGATGAGCGTCTTGGGCACCTCGGTGCGGCCGGGAAACATCTGGGGCAGGCAGTCGCGGAAGGTGCGAATGACGGTGCGGATTTGGTCCTTCGCCACCACGTCGCGGTCGAGCATGTTCGCCGAGTAGAGCAGATCGGCTTCGAGTTCGGCCATCCGCTTCTTGAGCGAGCGGCGGTCGCGGCGGGGGATGAACACGCCGGCTTGCTTCAGCAGCGTCCCGCCGGCGGCGGTGATCTCGGTCTCGATGCGGAACACCTCGAACCCGACGTTCACGTTGTCCGCGACGGCCCGCTCCTGGTTGTAGTCCTGGACGACGTTCGAGTTGAAGAACCCGGCGGTCTGCCCGGTCGGGGTGGCGGTCAGGCCGATGAGGAAGGCGTCGAAGTATTCCAGCACCTGCCGCCAGACGTTGTAAATGCTCCGGTGGCATTCATCGATGACGATGAAGTCGAAGAACTCCGGCGGGATGGCCGGGTTGTACACCACCTCCACCGGCTCCCGGCTCGCGGGGGCGTTCTCGAAGTTCGAGCTGTCTTCTTCGACTTCCGCCTCCTCCGGCTCGCCCTTGAGCATCGAGAACAGCCGCTGAATGGTGGTGATGACCACTTTCGCCGAGCCGTCGATGCGGTTCCGCTTCAGGTGCTGGACGGGGTATTCCTCGGTGAAGGCGTAGTTCGTGTACCGGCTGCGGTACTGCTCGAACTCCTTGTACGACTGCTTGCCGAGGTTGGTACGGTCCACCAGGAAGAGGATCCGCCGCGCGCCGGCGAACTTGATCAGCCGGTAGAGGAACGAAACGGCGGTGAACGTCTTCCCGCTGCCGGTGGCCATGCGGATGAGGGAGCGCGGGCGGTTGTCGGCGAGCGACCGCTCGAGCTTCTTCACCGTGTCGATTTGCACCGGCCACATGCCTTCCGCGTTCATTGCCGGCATGTCCCGAAGGCGGTCGCGGAGTTGCCGTTCGAGGTTCGCCAGCCGGAGCAGTTCTTCGGGCCGGTGGAAACCGAACACGTCCCGGCTTCGCGCGTCCGGGTCGAGGTGGTTCGTGAAGCGGGTTTCTTTGCCGGTCGCTTCGTAGCTGAACGGCAGGGGGAGCGGGCGGTGGGTGGGCAGACCCTTCGGTAAGCCGCTGGTGTACTTGGCCGATTGCGTCTCGATGCCGATGAGGGTCGCCCCCACCTTCTTCGCTTCGACGACCCCGATCGCCTTGCTGTCGGCATAGAGCAGGTAGTCGGCCTCGTCCTTGCCCATCTGGAACGAACACACGGCGACGCCGACCGCGGCATCAATGTCCATGTCGCCGGCCGCCTGCACCTGCCACCCGGCCGCGGTGAGCATGGCGTCGATGGTCTGGCGTGCCTTGTCTTCCGGCTTCATTGGCCACCGCGGTGGGCGAGTGCCTCACATCTTTCCGACGATTGTAGGAAAGATGCGAACGCAGAGGTAGCGCCGGAGTAGCCTGCTCGAACGGGTCGGGAGGTTCTGAACCGAACACCCGCCAGCACGCCTACCGTCGCGGCGGGCGGGAGGTGGGAACACGCGGGGAGTGTCATGGCCTGATCATCGATCGCCGCAGTAGCAAAGTCATCTTCGCACCGCCTGTCCGCGTGTCAACGTCCCCCGAACTGGAGTTCACCCTGTGTTGCCTGGTCCCGAAACGGCCGTGACTCTGGGAGTTACGGCGTTTCCAGGGCCGGTGCGGGTTTCGGTGGACGACCGGACTGGCCGTCCGAGCCGCAGGACCGATGCCGTCCGAGTGTGAGGGCGGCCTTCGCCCCGACCCTACCAACTCCTGGGAATGCCCACTGGCACAGACGTACAGCGAACCCAACACAGGGTGAACTCCAGCGGCAAACGATTGCACGCCCGTTCGCCCGCCGGTACGCTAACCCCCATGCAGACCACCTCGCTCACACTGCTCGATGCCGTGAAGGGTAACCCGAACGCGCCGGAGTGGGGGCGGTTCACCCGCCTGTACCAGCCGTTGCTCGAGCGGTGGGCGATCCGCAACGGGTTCCAGCCGGCCGACGCCGCCGACCTCGCCCAGGACATCCTGCTCAAGCTCTTGTCCGCCCTGCCGAGTTACCGGCGGGTGAAGTTCCCCAGGGATCCTGGACAGTGGGAAAGCGGTGTATCCTCAACTGACCCGGAGACGCACCGATGACCAAAGTGCGTGGCACGTACCCGCCGGAGTTCAAACTCCGCGCGGTGGCGGTGATGACCGACCAGGGGCT
>JANNDF010000956.1:0-1596 GCA_031387445.1 Planctomycetia bacterium | reverse complement strand
GGCCGGCGGGACGCCGGCCCCACCAAACTGAGACACGACCCTGCCCCCGTTCCCCTCCGGAGGCATCCCGTGCGTTCACTCGCCGCTCTGTTGCTCGTCGCGTCCGTTGTCCTCGCCGCGGATCAACCCACCGTGCCCGCCCCGTACACCAAGACAAGACAAACGCCCGGCACACCGCCCACGGTGCGGGGGTTGCCCCCTCACAACACTTTTGGAGAAGGATGACCACGCCCACCTCTCCTCCCGCAGGGAGAGGTCGGGCGTTTCCGTGCTTCGTTCAGCGCTCAGCGAACGGCACCCACGCCGCAATCGGTATTCAGAGGCAGTTGGGACCGTTCGCGGAGCGACCGGCGACACTCTCAATCCAGCCAGCTCAGCGGGTAGGCCGGGTCGTCGAAGGCTTCCGCTTCTTTCGTCAGGTAGAGCGGGCGGAAGGTGTCCACCATGACGGCCAACTCGTCGGTGCGAGTCATCGGCCAACTGGCGGTGATGGTGCCGGGGTGCGGGCCGTGCGGGATGCCGTGCGGGTGCAGGGTGAACGAGCACTCGTCCACCCCGCGGCGGCTGCCGAACTTGCCGCGGACGTAGTACAGCACCTCGTCCGACTCCACGTTGCTGTGGGCGTAGGGCACCTTGACCGCGTCCGGGTGGGTGTCGAGCACCCGCGGGGCGAACGTGCAGACCACGAACCCGCCCTTCCCCTCGAACGTCTGGTGGATCGGCGGCGGCTGGTGGACGGTGCCGGTGATCGGCTCGAAGTCGTCGGCGTTGAACGTGAACGGGTAGACCATACCGTCCCACCCGACCACGTCGAACGGGGAATCGGCCAGGATGTACCGCGTGAGCCGATGCCCGTCCTTGATGACCACCGCCGTCTCTTCCCCCCCGCGGTCTTCGGGCACCAACTCCGTCGGCCCGTGCAGGTCGCGTTCACAGAACGGGGCACCCAGGCGGAACTGGCCGTCCGGGTTCAGGTAGCGGTCGGGGAAGCCGAGCGGCCGCGGCGACTCGATGACGAGCAGGTCGGGCGGCGTGCCGGCGTCGAACTCGAACTTGTAGGTGGTGCAGCGGGGGATGACGACGTAATCGAACGGCTGGAAGTGCAGCACGCCGAAGTGCGTGTGCAGCCGCCCGCTCCCGCGGTGGACGAACACGATTTCGTCCGCGAGGGCGTTGCGGAACAGTTCGGCTTGCGGGTGTGTCGGCCGGCACCGCCACAGGGTCACGTCGGCGTTGGTGAACATCGGCACGCGGCCGGTGATCGGGTCGCCGGCGGACGGCATCTTCAACGTCTTCAGGTGGTGGTGACGCAGGGCGCGCTGCTCGCTCGCCTCCACGCGCATCTCGCCGGCCGGTTCGACCGCCTTCACCCGCGTCGGCGGTCGCAGGTGGTAGACGATGCTGTACGCCCCGCTGAACCCGTGCGTGCTCACCACCTCCTCGTAGAAGATGCCTTCTCCCTTGTAGCCGGGGGTGGTGCGGTGGGCGGTGTGCCGCTTCTTGGGGATGGAGCCGAGCGACAGGTAGTGTGGCACGGGAGAGCCTCCGCGAGTGGTGGTAGGTTAGGGTGGACCGCTCTCGCCGAGAGCGGGAAGA